>CAYOHF010000085.1:10200-14572 GCA_964403695.1 uncultured Woeseiaceae bacterium
CTGCAAGTAGTGAAATCGTGAAAGATTCGATCACTACCAGGTCCCAGTATTCATCAAACAGATTGAGTACCGTTAAGTCGATCAGAATCGCATTAAAATAACGAACAAAAAGTTGCTGTTGAGTGGTAATTGACCCAGCAATATCAGGTTGCTGCATTTCTTGTGATATTCGGTTCTTATCTCCTGCGAAGTCGTGGCGGGTCCGATTACGGCTCTTTTTTCTCTTTGGTTTTCCTGGTCAGCTCAATGACCTCTTCCCAATTTTCGTTCAGTACCAGGAATGACATCGCATAATGCGCAACTTTCCAACTTCCATCCTGGCGGGCCAGTACACCGGTACCCCGGAAGCGGCCGTTATTTTCTGAAAAAAGTACTTCGTCGAACCATGCGATATCCGCTGATACAGAAAAGCTTAGCGTTCGTTCTACAGATTTGTAATTCCAGCCAACACCGTCCTTGAAGCGACTGCCGACGTAGTCGGTAAAATCCGGGTGCTTCGGCCAACGCTCCCACTCATCCGTACCGAGGAATACTCCATCTTCGGTGAAATGATCCAGGTAACGTTGCTGGTCACCCTGAGCGGCAGCATTATGAAAGTCGTCGAGAACTTTGTTGACTGCTTCGAGTTCTGAATCTTGATCGGCCACCGCCGCGGCAGTGGAAAAAAGCAGCGCCAGAAAAATCAGGTGCGGGAACTTCATGAACGTCTCCTGGTGTCGTAATGCACATTGGCTCGCGTTGAGTTCCTTGTCAACTACGCCAGTAAACGAGTGCTTGCTATGATTACCTTTGTGGCACTCTAACGTAATTGACTGTCTTTGCTGCCGCGCCGGTTATAACCACTGAGATTAACAGCTTCTTTATCGTGTTCCGCCTGACAAATGATACACAGGCGTACACCGGGTACGGCTTCACGGCGGGCAGGGGGAATGATTTTGTCACACTCCTCGCAATTGGTCAGGCTCTCACCCTGGGGCAATTGATCACGGGCGCGCTTGACGGCATCCTCGATGGTTGCATCGATCTGTTCTTGCACCGCACCGTCTTTTGCAAAACCACCAGCCACTGAGATACTCCAAATGGGACCGTAATTATTGAACATAGTGTAAAGAAAAAGTCGAACCAAGATAAGGTTACACCTAAAGTTCGTCACACTGTTTCGGGCCCAAATATGCAAGAATACTGGAAGCGAATAACAGGTGTTCCAGAAATAGCGGGAAATGTCGCCAATATTCGCCAGTCCATGGAAGACTAAATACAGGTGTCGCGATGAATACTATTGGTAAGACGTTCCTGCTTCTCCTCTTATTCCCGTTCGGCGCGACTCACGCGCAAGATCGTGATGCTAATAGAGAGTATTTGTTGGGAGCCTGGAAAATGGAGGAGCGAATACTGCGTTCACCAGGCCTCGTCTCGTACCAGGAGGACGCCACAATAACTTTTACTGCGTTGTTGCCAGATGGCCGGCTTCAGGTTATCGCGCGAATTACAACGCGAGCGGTCGCCGAGACCGAAGACCAGTTCACCCGGCCCGGGTGCGTGGGAAAAAAGGAATGTATCTATGATGACGCGACCGAAGGTCTGTGTGCGGTTTTCGGCCAATCGTTATACATCGACTGGATTGACCCGGGCTGGATTGACGATTTTTTCAAACTCTCGGGCAATCAGCTGAATGGAGACGACGGAAACGGCCCCATCCGGCTAATAAAAGTGGAGTGATGTTTACGCCCAAGGTATCGTGATTTGCCACTTCCGGGTTCAAGCCTGACAGGCTAGAGTGGCGGTCTGTTTTATTGCGTATCGGTATACTCCCAGCATGACCAAAACCGCCAAAAGTGTTCTCAATGATGTGTTCGGCTACATCGAGTTTCGTGGCCACCAGGAGGAAGTCATTGCGGCCGCGATGGCCGGTCGGGATTCCCTGGTGCTGCAGCCCACCGGCGGCGGCAAGTCACTGTGTTATCAAATCCCGGCGTTGCTTGGTGAAGGCCTCGTACTCGTGGTTTCGCCGCTAATTGCGCTAATGCAGGACCAGGTAACGGCACTCGAACAATTCGGCATCGATGCGGCCTACCTGAATTCCACGTTGACCAGCGCCGAGCAGCGAAATGTTATTGATCGTTTGCAAAGTGGTCAACTGCAGCTCTTATACGTAGCGCCCGAACGACTTATGCAGTCGCGCACAATCGAGCAGTTAAAGGCGTGCAACTTGATACTGATTGCTATCGACGAAGCGCATTGTGTGTCCCAATGGGGCCACGATTTCCGCATGGACTATTTGTCGCTCGGTGAACTCGCCCGACATTTTCCGGGTGTGCCGCGCATGGCGCTGACTGCGACCGCAACGACAGAGGTTCGTGCCGAGATAGTGGAACGGCTCGAATTAATTGATGCGGAACATTTCGTCGCAGGTTTCGACAGGCCCAATATCCGCTATCTTGTGCAAAGCAAGCTGGATGCAAAGCGTCAGCTACTTGGCTTCTTATCTGATCACCATGGTGATGCAGGCATTGTTTATTGCATGTCGCGCAAGAAAACAGAAGCGACTGCCGAATGGCTGGTTAACGAAGGCTTCGACGCATTGCCTTATCACGCGGGCCTCGACGCTGCGATCCGAGCCAGGCATCAGCGACGGTTTTTGAGCGAAGACGGTGTAGTCATCGTTGCCACCATTGCTTTCGGCATGGGTATCGACAAACCGGACGTGCGTTTCATCGCCCACCTCGATTTACCCAAGAGTATGGAGTCGTATTATCAGGAAACCGGCCGTGCAGGCCGCGATGGCAGGCCGGCAGATGCATGGATGGTCTATGGACTTCAGGACGTCGTACGCCTGCGGCAAATGGTCGACGCATCCACGGCAGATGAGGCGCACAAACGCAGACAACGTGTAAGTCTCGATGACCTGTTGGGCTGGTGCGAGGTAACCGCGTGCAGACGCCGGTCATTACTTGCCTATTTCGGCGACACACTGGACGAGGATTGTGGCAACTGCGATGTATGCCTGACCCCGCCCGAAGTGTTCGATGGCACGGAGGTTGCGCAAAAAATTCTCTCCACTGTGTACCGCACTGGCCAGCGCTTTGGCGCGGCGCATGTCATCGACGTGCTGGTCGGCAAAGATACCGATAAAGTTCGCCAACATGGCCATCAATCACTAAGTGTCTATGGTATTGGCAGTGAGCTTGGGCCACAGCAGTGGCGATCGATTCTGCGCCAGCTTGTAGTGCTCGGGTTCCTGTCAGTGGACACTGGCGGTTACGGAGCAATTCAACTCAATGAAAACAGCAGACCGCTGTTACGCGGTGAAGTTGAGCTGCCGCTGCGTCGTGATTTCCTGAGTGCGCGAAAACCAAAAACCAGGAAAACGGAGCGCAAAGTCTCGATTATCAACGTAGAGGATAGCGCACTGTGGGAAGCGCTAAGGGACTGCAGGAAGCGCCTCGCGGATGATAACAACGTGCCTCCGTATGTCATTTTTCACGACTCCGCGCTAATGCAAATGGCGGCAGACAAGCCACAGACATCTGCAGCGTTTCTGGAGATCGGCGGCGTAGGGCAGACCAAGCTCGAGCGTTACGGCTCTGAGTTTATCGAAGTGGTCCGCTTGGCAACAGCCTGATTTTTTGCCACATCGTGAGACAGAAAACCGTCGTTTTTGGGTTACCGATCATCCGGTTTTTGGCGATCGTCTATCTCGATCTCTGGCGCAACGGGTTGGGTTGCATCAAGGAACAGCGCGCGTGCGATTTTCATTGATTGTGCACCAGGTTTGATGGCCTCACCTTTCTGTAGCGCACTTTCGGCTTCGTCGTACTGTTTCGTATGAATATAAATCAGCGCTTTGCTATTGTAGGCGCGCCAGCTCTTATCGTTGCGTATCAGGAGCATGTCGCAATACCTTAGCGCCGTCTCATATTCACCCAGGTTTGTATATCCGGCGCACAAATTGCTAAGCGCAGTTTCTTCTTCCCACTTGCCATTGGCAGCCCGCAGTCCAAGCAAGGTAAGTTCGATACCTTTCTCGTCACGCCCTGCGATCAACTGCCGCGCACCTTCCGCCAGGTTCGGGTTGGGTTCTCCGATGATATACGCTGGCTCACTTGCCAGGCCAATTGATGCCAGGAAGATGGTCGTTATGATAGCGAGTCGTTTGTTCATGTCAGTGAACTCCAGGTCTTGCTTAAGTCTAGCCTATTGTTTGATTTGAGCTGCCGCATCATTGGCTTTCTGTTACGCCTCTGGCTTGGGCCGAGGAACTAGGGGTTTAGGCAGCTTGCTGTTCAGATTGTTCCGGTCAATCCCCGTTATTCGCACTGCTGTCCCATAAAGACGAGTTTCCTGGCGGTGGGCTGAAGCGTTGGCGCGATGT
>CAYOHF010000086.1:0-14569 GCA_964403695.1 uncultured Woeseiaceae bacterium
GTGCCCGGAGCCGGAATCGAACCGGCACGCCATTTCTGGCAACGGATTTTAAGTCCGTAGCGTCTACCAGTTCCGCCACCCGGGCTGCGTGATTGAGAATGGAGGCTAGGAGCGGAATCGAACCGCTGTACGCGGCTTTGCAGGCCGCTGCATGACCACTCTGCCACCTAGCCAAAGGTCGACCGGAGAAGGTGTCCGGTCTGAAAACACAGCATACTGGTTAATAAGGCGAGGCAGTATACCGCCCTATTCCCGCGAATCAATTTCAAAATGCCGTTCTTGGTAAACAACCTGCCATTTCCGCATAATGCTGGCATGAAAAATCGAACAATGAATCCATCGCTTTGGCCCCTGCTTATGATCATTAGCTTGGTCGGATGCGGGACCGATCCGGGGCCTGAGGCTGTGAGCAATGAAATCAGGTTGCTGGAGACGCCGGCTGCTGTTGGTAGCATGGGTCCCAATCTGGTGACTGGTGTTGCAGGTTCGGTGGTTCTTAGCTGGCTCGAGCCGCACGGCGCTGGCAATGCTCTGCGCTACTCAATGCTCGTTGACGGCGCCTGGGGAGCCCCTGCGACTGTGACCTCAGGTGAGAACTGGTTCGTAAACTGGGCCGATTTCCCGTCGGTAGTGCCGGTGTCAGACTCGTTGTGGGCTGCCCATTGGCTGGTTAGGCGTGCGGCTGGAGGATACGCCTACGACATTTTTGTAGCGCTGTCTGATGACGGTGGCAGTAACTGGTCGGAGCCCTTCAACCCGCATTCAGATGGCACTGATACCGAGCATGGCTTTGTCACGATATTTCCGAATGATGGCGGCGTCGGCATGATCTGGCTGGATGGGCGCAAAATGGTCAATGACGTAACGGATGATGTTGCAGCCAGTGGCATGACACTTCGCTCGGCAACTTTCGCTGCCGATTTGTCCGGTACGAGTGACGTACTGGTCGATGATCTGACCTGTGATTGTTGTCAGACCGATGTTGCGATTACCGCAGAAGGTCCGGTTGCTGTCTATCGTGATCGGACTGTTAAAGAGATTCGGGATATCTATGTGTCGCGCCTTGTTGATGGAGAATGGCAAGACGGCCAGGCGGTCAGCGACGACAACTGGGATATTCCCGGTTGCCCTGTGAACGGCCCGGTGATTCAGGCGAGTGGTTCAGACGTAGCGGTTGCCTGGTTTACAGCAGCTGATGAGCGACCGAGGGTGCAGGCCGCTTGGTCGGCCGATTCCGGGAAATCGTTCTCGACACCTGTCGAAGTTTCGGAAGACCAACCACTGGGCCATGTTGGTTCGGCGCTTCTGCCGAACGGCGACCTCGTCGTCAGCTGGCATCACAATACCGGTGATGGCACGGCAGAGCTCCAATTAAGGCGCGTTTCTGCATCAGGCGAATTGGGCGAGGTTCACGTACTGCAGGAAGCAGCGGATATTTTCCCCTTCAGCGTGCCGCAACTTGTTCTTCACAGCGGTAGCCTGATCGCATCATGGACCAGCAAGACAGATGACGAGTACTACGTGAGAAGTGCCGCAATTCCTCTTGGGACGCTTTAGGGACACGGCAAAACTTACAGCAACCGTCCCTTCACTCTTTGAGATGGAGGGACAGTGACCGTAACTAGGGTTGACTGGTTATGGTCACTGTCCCCCTAATACCTCACCTGCTCACAGGCGGGCGGCTATCAGCCATAAGATCATCCAGAGTCCGCTGCGCCTTTTTCGGGTTACGCAAGTCCCGGACTTCCAGCATCTCGCAGTCGTCCCGCAGCATCTGGTCTATGTCGACAGGATAGTATTTGCAGTCGTTGGGACGATCAGCGTAGATGCTGCAAACATACTTTTCCTGGTCAGGTAGTTTCTGCAGCCATGGGCAACTCACCAGTTGTTTGCCGGTGTCAGGACTTATCCATATCTGCCCGTCACTGACATAACTAAAAATATCCGGGCGGTACTCTTCCCACCAATCTATCTCGCTCGAGGATGCTGACAGGCCGCCATCGCTATAGTGCTTGCAACACTTGCCACATTGATTGCAGTCTTTCATGGGGTTGGTTCGTCCTGAATTTAAGCGAGCTAGTTATCGCCTAGTAACTGTCGAATCTGAGCCATTGCAGCATCGAACGAAAAGTCCATGCCCTTTCTACCGATTTCGGCAGTTGCCAGGGTCGGGTTGCCAGTCACGCCATCAACGTCCATTCCTTTGCCGACAGACATCGCATCGGTACGGACATGTTGCGGGGCAACTGCCAGCATCTTGGCAGTGTCGACCAACCCGGCGTGGCGTCCCATTGTTTCATCCGTTTCGCCTTGCTCCAGCAGCCATTCGCGAAATGCTGTCGATGTATACCAATCGGAAATGTAATGCACTCTTGCTTCCTCAGAGGACCATTCCTTGTTCAGAAATTCCGCCACGTCCTGCATACCCTGCTGGTTCGGCCCGCTGTCACCAATGAACAGGATATCTGTGAAGCCATGTGCCCTCAGGCTGCGCGCTGTGCTTTCCAGCACTGCTTTGAACACCTCATTTGGAATCGTAATTGTCCCCGCGTAACGCATGTGCCCGCTTGGTGGGTCGATCTCACCCTCCGGTACATAAGTCATCACGGGCGCCACCAGCGTATTGCCCAGTGCGCGAGCAATGCGCTCAGAGCCTGCATTAATCCGGTATTTGTGCTTACCCAGGACCATGTGCGGACCATTCTGTTCGGTGCCGGCGGTAGGAACGATAATGGTGCTCGTACCACTATCTATCGCTGCACGAACTTCCGTCCAGGTCAGTTCCTCCAGAAATACGGTGTCGGGAGTCGCCGCACCTGAGCTGGAGAATGGGAGCACCAGCAAAATTACCGCAAATGGGAATCTGACCATGATTAACCCTCGAAATTGGTCGTTGCACGTTCAGACCAGTGTAGGCAACGTGGGCAGCGATGTCTGCATGATGGTGATTGCTACATCGCCATAAAAAAAACGGGCCCACGAATGTGGACCCGTTTTAGCGTCTGGAGCGGGCGATGAGGCTCGAACTCACGACCTCAACCTTGGCAAGGTTGCGCTCTACCAACTGAGCTACGCCCGCTTTAGTCTCCCGGCTTTCGCTGGGAGGGCCGAGATTTTAGCGGCTGGTGGGCCACTGTCAAGGATATCTGTGTATTGATCTGAATTTCAGCTAGCTATTACTGTTCATTGAGGGCCAGGCAGCGCGCAGATAAACGATCATAGACCACATGGTCATGCCGGCTGCAGCGATCAGCAGCACATAACCGAGGTCATATATCTCGATACCCAGAATATTGCGCTCGTAGACCATGAAAGCAATGCCGAACATCTGCAGCGTCGTTTTCAGCTTGCCGGCAAATGTGACGGCGACCTTTGCGCTGGCGCCGACGCCGGCCATCCACTCGCGCAGGGCAGATACGGTGATCTCCCGCCCGATAATGATCATTGCGATCAGCGCTATAGAGATGCGCGGGTCACTTTGCACCAGCAACACCAGGGAGACGGCGACCATCAGCTTGTCGGCGACAGGATCGAGAAACTCACCGAAGCGAGACGTTTGGCCCAGTTTCCTGGCCAGGTATCCGTCAAGCAAATCAGTTATTGCTGCAAGACCGAAGAGCATACCGGCGATTGGCCTGGCAAATTCAATATCGCTGAAAAAGCACCACACCACCACAGGAATCGCCGCAATGCGAATCCAGGTCAGTATATTGGCTATATTTGCTTTCAAATTCCGGCTCGCAGTTCCATCTGTCAGGTACCGCCTTCAAGATGCAGATCGTTATAAATTTTAACGGCAAGGGGTCTGCTGATACCACGAACCTTAACCAGGTCGTCAATACCCGCGCCACGAACCCCCTGCAATCCCCCAAATTGCTTCAACAGCTCCCGGCGTCGCTTCGGCCCCAGTCCCGGTATTTCCTCGAGGCGCGACGTTGTTCTTGCTTTCGCACGTCTTTGCCTGTGGCCGGTGATGGCGAAGCGATGCGCCTCATCCCTGATCTGTTGAATCAGGAGCAGCGCCGGTGAATCAGGGGGCAGTATAGTAGGCGTGCTTTGTCCTGCCAAGAAAAGCTGCTCCATTCCCGGCTTACGCGACCTGCCCTTCGCTACGGCCACTACCAGGAGCCAGTCGAGTTCGAGTTCCTCAAGCACCTTCAGCGCCTCTGAGAGCTGGCCCTTGCCGCCATCCACGAACAGGACGTCCGGCATCGCAACTTCGCCCTTCTTAATTCTCGCATATCGCCGCCGCAGTGCTTCGGCCATACCGGCGTAGTCATCCCCTGCCGCCTCAGGGGTCAGGTTGAAGCGGCGGTAATCGCTCTTTAAAGGCCCCGCCTGGTTGAAAACAACACATGAGGCAACGGTCGCCTCACCGGAGGTATGGCTTACATCAAAACACTCAAGGCGTTCTGGCGGTGTTTCAAGCTGCAGGAGCTCACCGAGCGCCGCAAATTGTTTGCGGATCGTTGCGTTGCTGGCAATATGCAGTTTCACGCCTTGTGTTGCATTGGTTCTTGCCAACTGTAGCCAGCGCAGGCGATCTCCACGGACTTTGTGCTTGATCTGCACCTTATGCGCCGAACGTTCCGCAAGCACGCCTTCCAGGAGCTCTCGATCAACGATACTGGCATCGACAATAATTTCTGACGGTGCGTGTTTGTTGAGGTAGTACTGTGGCAAAAAACCGTTGAGTATATTTTCGTCGCTGGTATCAACGCCGATCTTTGGAAAATGATTGCGACTGCCGAGCACTTTGCCGCCGCGAATGAACAACAATGTCACACAGTGCACGCCGGATTCAGATGCGACAGCAATGACGTCGAAGTCCCGTGCGCTGGTTCTGGATATTATTTGTTCAGCTTCGATCTGTTTTAACTTCGCTATTTGATCGCGAAAGCGGGCTGCGTGTTCGTAATCCTGCGCGGCAGCGGCTGCCTCCATTCGTTCAACCATGCCATCGATAACGCTGCGATTTTTTCCTTCCAGAAAAAGTACCGCTGCGGCAATATCTTCCTTGTAGGTCGTTTCATCGATGTATCCAACACACGGCGCGGTGCAACGTTTAATCTGATATTGCAGGCATGGTCTGGTGCGGTTGTTGAAGTAACTGTCCTGGCACTGGCGAATCAGGAACAGTTTCTGCAGCTCGTTCAGCGTTTTCCTGACCGCAGTTGTACTGGGGTACGGACCGAAATAGCGACCCTTCCCTTTTCTTGGACCGCGGTGAAATTGCAATCGCGGAAAAGGATGCTTCGTCGATACGTAGATATAGGGATAGCTCTTGTCATCGCGAAGGGTGACATTGAAGCGCGGTTTGTGGCGCTTGATCAGGTTGTACTCGAGGATCAGCGCCTCGGCTTCGGTGTTGGTGACTGTAATTTCAACATCGGCAACCAGGGGCATCATTGATGCGGTTTTAGCATCGCTTTGTTTGCTCTTGAAATAACTCGATACGCGCCTGCGCAGATCGAGCGCTTTGCCGACATAGATGATTTTGCCCTTCGCGTTCAGCATCCGGTAAACACCCGGACGATGGGTCAGGTTGCGCAGGAACAGTTTGGCATCGAATGTGTTTTCTGGTTGCGTGGTCATGAGCCGTTATTTTGCACGATTATCCGGGCTGGGTAGTGGTTTGAGGATTCGCGGCATCTATACTCTCGTTAATATCTTGGCACTGCAATCAGGCACAATAGTTTAGACAGCCGCTCCCAGTGTCCAGTAGCAAATTGACAATGCTGTAGCAATCTGTGGGAGCGGCTTTAGCCGCGAAGGTCGAGCACTCACACCGTTTTCGATTAGTAAAACTATTCTTATTCTTTCCCAGGCTGATCGAGAATTTCCCTCGCCCGGGCGAACACTTGACGAAACATCGGCGTTGTCAGCCTGCGCGTGTTGGTGTTGTATCGACTGCAATGATACGAGTCCAGCATTAACAGCCGCTCATCGATTCTGTGCTCAGCAGCATGGGCAAACTTGTAATCTGCCTGGCGTCCGCCAATGGCTTTAATAACTGCGCGATGGGCGATGCCACCGAGTGCTAGCAAGATCGAGTTGTCGGGCAATGCGGCCAGCTCATTGACCAGGAACTGATTGCAGGTGTTGATCTCAGCGCCCACTGGCTTGTTGTCTGGTGGCAGGCATTTGACAGCATTGGTAATACGGCAGTCAGTGAGCCTGAGTTGATCATCGGCTGAAACAGATTCCTTGAGCGAGCCGAAGCCGAACTCGTGCAGCATTTCATAGAGCAGAATGCCGGCGTGATCGCCGGTGAACGGCCGGCCCGAACGGTTAGCGCCATGCATGCCGGGTGCGAGTCCAACAATCAGGAAACGAGCTTCAGGATCACCGAACGGCGGAACGGGCCCGCAATAGTAGTCCGGGTACTTATCTTTCACCCTGTCGAGGAACGTTGCCAGTCGCGGACAAAGGCGACAGTCTCTGTCGAAGATGTCAGTCATCCATGTGCCTGATGACTGCTTCACCAAACCCTTTTGTGCCAACCAGCGTAGCGCCAGGAATCAACTGCTCAAGTTCGCTCTTAACGTCCTCCTTGTCATGTGGGCGTTCTTTGCGAACCGGCTGGTGAATTGCCTCGCGCAGTCGCGCCAGGTCGAAAGTCAGTTCCTTGTTGGCAATTGTGCGTGCGACACCATTCAGAATGAAATCTGCTGCCTCGTTCCAGTCGAGGTAACGCAGCATCATTTCGGCAGACAAAATCAGCGACCCAGGATTGACCCGATCTTTACCGGCGAATCCCGGTGCCGTGCCATGCGTCGCTTCAAAAACGGCCACGCCCTCGCCAATGTTTCCGCCCGGTGCAATACCGATACCGCCCACCTGTGCCGCAAGCGCATCGGATATGTAGTCGCCATTCAGGTTCAATGTTGCAATGACATCATATTCTTCAGGACGCATCAGGATCTGTTGCAAAAAGTTATCCGCGATAACGTCTTTAACGATTATTTCCCTGCCGGTAGCCTGATTTTTAAAACTCACCCATGGGCCGCCATCTATTTCTTCAGCACCAAATTCTTCTTTGGCGAGCGCATATCCCCACTGGCAAAATGCGCCCTCCGTAAACTTCATGATGTTGCCCTTGTGCACCAGCGTGACCGATTCAAAATCGCGATCGATGCAATACTGGATGGCTTTGCGTACCAGGCGTTGCGAGCCTTCGCGGGAAACCGGTTTGATGCCGATGCCGGAACTCGCGGGGAAACGAATATTCGTGACGTTCAGTTCGGTTTGCAAAAAATTGATTAGCTTTTGTACTTCAGGAGAGCCGGTCGGAAACTCGATACCCGCATAAATATCTTCTGTGTTTTCGCGAAAAACGACCATGTCGACAAGGTCTGATTCTTTCATCGGTGTTGAGACACCCGGGAAATATCGAATCGGCCGTACGCAGGCAAACAGATCGAGCGCCTGGCGTATGGATACATTTAGCGAGCGGATACCGCCGCCCGTTGGTGTTGTCAGCGGACCCTTAATAGAGACAACGTATTCACGCAATGCATGCAGCGATTCCTGCGGCAAATAAGCATCGTCTCCATAGATATCTGCAGCCGCTTGCCCGGCATAAATCTGCATCCACTGTATTTCACGTTTGCCCGCATAGGCTCTGTGAACAGCAGCATTAACTACGTCGATCATTACCGGTGATACGTCAATACCGATGCCATCGCCTTCGATGAAAGGAATAATTGGCTGGTCAGGGACATTAATTGAATTGTCGCGGTTTATTGTGATTGCCGAGCCGTTGGTCGGTATTTTGATGTGGTCGTATTGCATTATTTAGTCCGTTAGTTGAAACCCTGTGCTAGTCAATCTCGTGATAGGCAACTGAGGTCAGGAAGGGGGAAAATTCGTCGTTCGCGATAATTTCATCGAACAATGTCGCGGCGCGCTGGAAATTGCCGTTAGCGAA
This sequence comes from uncultured Woeseiaceae bacterium, assembly GCA_964403695.1. Classification (GTDB taxonomy): domain Bacteria; phylum Pseudomonadota; class Gammaproteobacteria; order Steroidobacterales; family Woeseiaceae; genus SZUA-117. The sequence goes on from CAYOHF010000086.1 coordinate 7,931, forward strand.
ATCTGTTTCGCCAAACTGCTCTTTTAGTTTATCCAGTTCCTCATCCAGCAGCGCCTGGAAAAGTTCATAGGTGATATTTCGTCCTTCGTCCAAAATGCCGGTGGCGTGATGTACCCATTGCCACACCTGTGCTCTCGAAATTTCTGCAGTTGCGGCATCTTCCATCAAGCCGTTAATTGGTACGCAGCCGTTACCACCTAACCATGCCGCCATGTACTGGATGCCGATATTGATGTTCTCTCGAAGGCCCACTTCCGTAATCTTACCCCTGACGACCTGCAGCAGATCGGCAGCCGTTACCTCAACATCTTCGAGCTTACGTTCGAGTTGATTCGGACCCGGCATGTGTTCATCGAATATTTCCATAACCAGCGGCACGAGTGCAGGATGCGCCACCCAGGTGCCATCGTGCCCGTCCTGGACTTCGCGTTCCTTGTCGGCGCGAACCTTGGCCAAAGCCCGTTTATTAGCGCGCTCATCGTTCTTGATCGGAATTTGCGCTGCCATACCGCCGATGGCGTAGGCGCCGCGTTTGTGACAGGTCTTGATGACAAGCCTGGAGTATGAACGCAGGAAGTGCGTTGTCATCGTAACTTTGCCACGATCCGGCAAGACGAACTCCGGGTATTGACTGAATTTTTTAATGAAACTGAAGATGTAATCCCAGCGGCCACAATTCTGGCCGACGATGTGCTCGCGGAGCTCATAAAGAATCTCTTCAAGCTCAAATGCCGCGAGGATGGTCTCGACCAGGACGGTAACCTTTATCTCGTCAGGTCCGACCACGCCATATTGTTCTGCAAACTTGAAAACATCACTCCAAAGCCGCGCTTCGAGGTGTGACTCTAGTTTCGGCAGATAGAAATAGGGGCCACTGCCGCGTCTTTTTAACTCGGCTGCGTTGTGGAACAGATACAGGCCAAAGTCTACGAACGCGCCGGGAACTGGTGTGCCATTTTGCAGAATATGCTTCTCAGGGAGGTGCCAGCCACGCGGACGAACAATCAGCGTTGCGATCTGGTCGTTCAACGAGTATTGCTTGCCGTTTGCTTCCAGCGCGATATTGCGGGTGACAGCGTCCCTGAGATTGATCTGACCCTGAACGACGTTGTCCCAGGTGGGTGTCAGCGAGTCCTCACAATCGGCCATGAAGACTTTGGCGCTCGAATTCAGCGCGTTGATAATCATTTTCCGATCTGTCGGGCCGGTAATTTCGACGCGACGGTCTGTCAGGTCCGCCGGTATAGCGCAAACCTGCCAGGTCGGTTCCTGGACTTCCTCGCGCGCGGGCAGGAACTCAGGCATTTGGCCGGCATCAATTTCCGTCTGCCGTTCCTCTCGATTTTTCAGTAGTTCTGTTACGCGCGGTCTGAACTCCTGGCTCAATGCAGCTACAAATGTGAGTGCTGCATCGCTCAGGATTTCGGCGTAGGCCGGGCTGACGTTAGCGGTGATTTCGAGATTGTCATTATTGTGTGGCATAATTATTTTATATAACAGATAGTTATCTCGTGTTATTAATTCAAAATATCACTATCGATCGAGAATCGACCTGCGGCGCGGAATGTTACTCGCGCACACGGCCAGCCGCAATGTAGAAGGCGCCCTGCTATGCTGCGCGCCTGCCATGCCGCTGATTCTTCTCAATAAACCCTTCCGGGTTCTGTGTCAGTTCAGGGACGACAAAGGTCGCCCGACGCTGGCCGACTATATAGACGTTCCAGCTGTGTATCCGGCCGGACGCCTGGACTTCGACAGCGAAGGCCTGTTGCTTCTGACGGATGATGGTCCGCTGCAGGCCAGGATCAGCCAGCCGCGGAGCAAGCTGGCGAAACATTACTGGGCGCAGGTTGAGGGACTTTCCGGTGAAAAGCAGCTGCAGCAACTCGCCGCAGGTGTGACGCTTAAAGATGGCCTCGCCTTCGCCGCCAGCGCAGCAACGATTAAGGAACCAGATGGCCTATGGCAAAGAGACCCGCCAATCAGGGAGCGGCGCAACATACCGACCAGCTGGATTGATCTTGCGATCACCGAAGGCCGTAACCGGCAAGTACGCCGAATGACAGCAGCGGTTGGGCTACCGACTCTGCGCCTGGTTCGACATCGTATCGGCCCCTGGAGCGTTGCGGGCTTAAAACCTGGTGAATCCGTTGTTATTGATAATAAGGCGGCCTGGAGAGATCTGACGGCCTACCTGGAAGAACCGTTGGCCTGACCCACTCCCGCGATACGCATGGCGACTTCCATCGCCTGTTCGTAATTCAGGCGTGGATCAACGCTGGATTTGTAAGCGCGGGCCAGGTCGCCGTCTGTCAGTCCACGAGCACCGCCGGTGCATTCAGTCACATTCTCGCCGGTCAGCTCCAGGTGTACGCCACCAAGATAGCTGCCCATGGATTCATGCACATGGAAGGCGGCCTCAAGCTCGCTCACAATATTGTCAAAGCGGCGGGTCTTCGTGCCATCGGCTGTACTCTCGGTGTTGCCGTGCATCGGATCGCAGATCCACAATACTGGTGAGCCCGTCTCGCGAACCGCGTTTACGAGTGGTGGCAGGTCTTTTTCGATGGCTTTCGCGCCGAATCGATGAATCAGGCTGATACGGCCGGGCTCATTGTTCGGGTTCAGGACACGCAGCAGGTTCTGCAACCATTCAACGGTCATACCCGTGCCTATCTTGATACCCATTGGATTGGCAATACCACGAAAATACTCAACGTGTGCACCATCGATCTGCGCTGTGCGCATGCCGATCCACGGAAAGTGGGTGGTCAGGTTATACCAGCGCTTGCGGTGCTCGAGAAAACGAGTCTGCGCCTGCTCATAAGACAAGTGCAGGCCCTCATGGCCGGCATATATGTCGGCACGTTGAGTTTGATGCAAAGCGCGACCGGAAATTGACTCCAGAAAATCCAGCGAATCAGAAATTGCGTTCACGATGTCGTGGTATTTCGCCGCCATTTTCGAATGACCGACCCAATCGAGGTCCCAGTATTCCGGGTGGTGCAAGTCAGCGAAACCACCATCGATCAGCGAGCGAACGAAATTCAGGGTAAGCGCCGAGCGTTCATAGCCACGCAGCAGCAGCTCCGGATTTGGCACCCGATCTTCTGCCGTAAAGGGCATGCGGTTGACCAGGTCGCCACGAAAACTGGGCAGGGAGACCCCGTCGCGGGTTTCCGTATCAGCCGAACGTGGCTTGGCATACTGCCCCGCCATGCGGCCCACTCTTACGACAGGCTTTTTGAGGCCGTAGAGCATGACCAGGCTCATTTGCAGCAGAATCTTCAATTTGTCGACGATGCTTTCCGAGGTGCAGTCGTCAAATCTCTCCGCACAGTCGCCACCCTGCAGCACAAAGGTCTCGCCACGCTGTGCCCGCGCGATTTGCTCTTTTAGTGCTTCGACTTCCCACGAAGTAACGATCGGCGGCAAGCTGCTCAGGCTTCCAATGGCGCGCTCCAGCGCTGCTTTGTCCGGGTAGGACGGCTGCTGCTGAGCGGTTAATGATTGCCAGCTTGCGGGATGCCAGTCAGATTTGGAAACGGGTCTTGTCACGGGACTTCCAGTGTATGCCTACCCGCCACAGGGCGAACGGCTATGTTAATTCGCGGACTATGCCCCAAGTGCCGTACTGAAGCAAAAGTTACTTCCGTAATCAAGCGCTTACAAGGGCTTATTCGATAATATTGGCGGTCGCTGCCAGTTGGACAAGCAGCGCCGCCAGGCCGCTCGTTTGCCGCCCCATTTACAGTTTGAAAAGGGTCTGGCAAGCGCGCCAAGAGATTGGCACAATGCGCGCCTGCATTTACCGGCGCAGCGTGCCGGCAATTTATTGATACGTAGTTTATGGGGAATTCCATGCAAGAAATTCTGGTCCTTGGTGCTGGCAAGATCGGCGCGCTTATTTCGGGTCTCCTGGCAGAAAGTGGTGACTATCGGGTGCAACTCGCAGACAGCGTTGCCGGTTCTGCGGAGAACGTTGTCAAGGCTCACGACCTCGATAACATAGAAGCTTTCACTTTGGATGCGACTGATGAAAAAGCGCTAACGGCACATGTCCGCGAACAGAAACCTGTCGCTGTCGTATCCGGCCTGCCCTATTACTGCAATGTCGGTGTTGCCAACGTTGCGCGCGCTGAAGGCCTGCATTACTTCGATCTCACTGAGGATGTAGAAGTTACCAAGGCCGTGCGCAAGCTTGCTGAAGGTGCTGAAACCGTTTTTGTACCGCAGTGTGGCCTTGCACCGGGTTTTATCAGTATTGCGGCGAATGAACTTATCCAGCACTTCGATGAACTTCGTTCGGTAAAGCTTCGTGTTGGTGCCCTGCCGCAGCATCCGAATAATGTCCTGAAATATTCTCTTACCTGGTCGACCGACGGCATCATTAATGAGTACGGCAATGTTTGCCAAAGCATCATCAATGGCGAAGAAATTGACGTGTTGCCGCTGGAAGGCCTCGAAGAAATTGAAATTGATGGCACGCTTTATGAGGCATTCAATACTTCAGGCGGCCTTGGTTCGCTCGCGGAAACGTATGACGAACGTGTGCAAACGATGAACTACAAAACAATCCGTTATCCGGGTCATTGTGAGCAAATGCGTTTGCTGATGAACGGCCTGAAGCTGAATTATGATCGTGCCACGTTGAAGCGGATTCTTGAGAATGCCATACCGCAGACACTGCAAGATGTCGTCATTGTTTACGCCGCAGTTACTGGTTTGCAGGATGGCGAGTTACGCGAAGAAAATTACGTCAATAAGGTTTATCCGGAAGTGGTTGCGGGCAGGCTTTGGTCCGCCATTCAGATCACAACCGCAGCAGGTATTTGTAGCGTGCTGGATAGAATTTTGCAGGACCCGGAAAGTCACAAAGGATTTATCGCTCAGGAAGAGTTCAGCCTGAAGAATATTCTTGAGAACAGATTCGGGCAATATTATGCACACGGCGGTAGCAATCAACTGTCAGCCGAGCTCGTGGCACAAGGTGAGGCTGGCCACCAGCGCGCGTCGAAGTAAAACAAACAAGGAATACAACAATGAAAGATATTCTCGACCGATTGGGATTAGCCGAGATCAATCCTGGTACCTGGATTGGCTCAAATTCGCTGCAGGACGACTCTGCGGAACTGATTGAATCGATTAACCCGGCAACCGGGGAATTGATTGCGAGCGTTCGCGCCACGACACCTGCCGAATATGAGCAGGTCATCGAAGCCGCACGCAAGGCATTTGCCGAATGGCGAAAAATTCCGGCACCGGCTCGCGGTGAGGCAATTCGCAAGGTCGGCAATGCGTTGCGTGAGAACAAAGATGCGTTGGGCAGCCTGGTCAGCCTGGAAATGGGAAAGATCAAAGCCGAAGGTGATGGCGAAGTGCAGGAGATGATCGACATCGCGGACTTCGCGGTTGGCCAGTCGCGCATGCTCTATGGCAACTCGATGCATTCCGAGCGGCCGAATCATCGAATGTACGAGCAATGGCATCCCTTGGGTGTTGTCGGAACGATTAGCGCATTTAACTTCCCGGTTGCGGTCTGGTCGTGGAACGCATGCATTGCAGCGATTTGCGGCAACGTAAATGTCTGGAAGCCATCACCGAAGGCCGTGCTTTGTGGTATCGCCGTGCAAAAGATTTGTAATGCAGCGCTTGCCGATGCAGGTTTGCCCGAGATTTTCTTCGTCTTCAACGATGCTGGCAGTGAACTCGCACAGAAATTTGTAAATGACCGGCGCGTTGACCTGGTTTCATTCACCGGCTCAACCGCGGTTGGCAGGAAAGTTGGCGAGCAGGTTGCGGCACGAATGGGCAAATGGTTGCTGGAACTCGGCGGTAACAACGCAATTATTATTGACGAATTTGCGAACCTCGATATTGCGGTCCCGGGCATTGTTTTTGGTTCCGTAGGTACCGCAGGGCAACGATGCACTTCAACGCGGCGCATAATTTGCCACGAATCGCGGTTGCCTGAATTGCAGGAACGACTGGTTGCAGCGTATTCGCAGGTTCGTATTGGTGATCCTCTGGACAGCGATACGCTTATGGGTCCGTTGATTGATGAGGCATCGGTGGATCGTCTGGAAGCCGCGATTGCAGCGGTAGAAACAGCCGGCGGTGAAATCCTCTGTGGTGGCAAAAGAATCGATCGACCGGGAAATTTCGTCGAGCCGGCCATCGCTGTTGTGAAAAACGAATGGGACATCGTGCAGAAGGAAACTTTCGGACCGATTCTTTACCTGATCTCGTACAAGAACCTTGACGAGGCGATTGCCATGCAAAATGGCGTTGCTCAGGGCCTGTCATCGGCGATCTTCACGGATAACCTGCAACGCGCAGAGTATTTCCTGTCGAATGGTGGCTCCGATTGTGGGATCGCAAACGTCAACATCGGCACTTCCGGTGCGGAAATTGGTGGTGCGTTTGGCGGCGAAAAGGAAACCGGTGGCGGCAGAGAGGCTGGCTCAGATTCCTGGAAGGCTTATATGCGCCGGCAGACGAACACAATCAACTGGGGCAAGGATTTGCCGCTGGCCCAGGGTATTAACTTCGATCTGTAAGACAAGGGCTTTTAAGCAGACATAGCGTGGGAGCGGCTTCAGCCGCGAATAGGGACCGAGCATTCGCGGCTGAAGCCGC
>CAYOHF010000087.1:0-14435 GCA_964403695.1 uncultured Woeseiaceae bacterium
AAAGCAGTCATTCAATCTTCCAAAAATCAGCGATTCCGACCGGCTCCTTTCGGCCAATAGCAGATATTTTGCGAATGATGAAACCGGGCAAATCTGGCCGATCGATTATGACGGGTCTAATCGCCGATATCGGACCGGGGTCCGCTGGTCGAGTGGTAGGATTCGGACAGACGGTAAACGAACCGTACCATTTACCAGTGTTTTGTAACGAGGCATTCTATGAGTCACCACGAAATACATAGATCACATCGAGTGGGATGGCTACGTGCGGCAGTCTTAGGCGCGAATGATGGCATTGTCTCCACAGCGAGTCTGATTATTGGTGTTGCTGCAGCAAGTACCACGCAGGAGAATATTCTTCTTGCGGGAGCTGCCGGGCTAGTTGCGGGTGCGATGTCAATGGCGGCCGGTGAGTATGTATCTGTCAGCTCCCAGTCCGATACAGAGGCCGCGGATCTGGTGCTCGAAGAAAAATCTCTCGAAGAAAATTTCGAATCTGAAAAAGACGAGCTTGCGGAAATTTATGAAGGCAGGGGGCTTGAGCCTGTCCTGGCACGCCAGGTAGCGGGACAACTGATGGCTCATGACGCACTTGGGGCACATGCCAGAGATGAGATAGGTATTTCGGATATTGTAAGTGCTCAGCCCATTCAAGCAGCATTTTCTTCGGCAGGTACTTTTATTGTTGGGGCCGCATTGCCATTGATGGTTGCCTGGGCTATTCCAGGGCATCAGCAAATACCTGCAGTAGCAGCTGCATCCCTTGTCTTCCTGGCCGTTCTTGGCGGTATTGCGGCACGTGCAGGCGGCGCATCAATGACTGTCGGTGCAATCAGAGTGACCTTTTGGGGCGCCCTGGCGATGGCAGCAACGGCCGTAGTTGGTCGCTTTTTCGGCGTCGTCGCCTAGTGTCCGCTTGCAACGGAAGCAGCCGTTCAAACAAGCGATAATTCGCCTAAATGACCGGCAGCTAGCGGCCGGAAGCGGTCACTTTTCTGCCACCTCCGCGACTATTGCGAATACGCGATGGGGTACGGCGAGAACGCTCGATGGGTATCGAGCGGAAAGCAACTCGGCAAGGCCCGCATCAAATTTTCGAACGGAGTCCACGTCCAAGGCAGCTACGCCCGCACTTGCCCGTATACGGCCTCTCCACGCCTCTGGCGAATAGGGCACATCCATATCATAGGAAAACGTCTGAATATTCTGAGTGCCCGCGCCGCTCAAAAGCGGAAGGTACTGCGGGTACATTCCGAGACCGCCACCAAAATGCCAGTCGGGGTTGTACTGCATTATCAACGCTTCCGTGGCCTCGACCACGTTCCCGGCCAGTGGCAGCCAATCGAAGTTGGCGATGACAAGTTTACCGCCAGGCTTCAGCAAGCGAATCACCTCAGCAATTGCACGGGGCTGATCGAACCAGTGCCAGCATTGACCCGCCGTAACAACATCAGCAGTGCCGCTGTCCAGGCCAGTGGATTCGGCTTTCGCCTCCACGTATCTAATGCTGACTTTGCCCTGGTGATCCAGCTTTTTAGCCTGACCGATCATTCGCGGATCAGGGTCAACGCCAATTACCTTGCAACCCCTGAGCGCAAATCCACGCGCTAGCGTTCCGGTTCCAGTCCCGAGATCGACTACGGTGTGATCCGGCAGTCCAACACTGAACTCGGCAAGCCGATCAAAAATCGATTCTGGAAATCCGGCTCGAAAAGTGCCGTAATCCTCTGCCGCCTTGCCGAAATTAGTGCCCAATACAGTCATGATGCGCTATTCCTTTGCGACGCCAATAGTCGCATATTTGAGCGCCGCACGAATGCCCGCTTTCGGGGGCAAAACGGCGGCTAAATCCGCTAAAACATTCAGCATTCGAGCGTGCATTGACTAAGTAATATTAACCTCGGAAAGCTTCGCCCTACCACCGACTACGCCGCGCACATATGTATTAAAAGAGATCGAAGTTCGTACTTTGTCTGACCTGTTTTTCTCCACATCATGTTCCAGAAGTGAAGGAAACAAGATAAGACTTCCCTGCACTGTTTTGAACGGTCTGCAGCCTGCGTTGGACTCGTTCAGATTGTCGAACTCGAATTCCAGGGGAAACATCTCCAGTGTCCGGTGAAACCTGATCGGCGGCAGACTATCATCACTATTATCATCAAAGTGCATCACACCACTTATTACACTATTGGGATGCTTGTGTTTTGGGTGAAATTGATCGGAACTGGATTTATTCACCCAGGATTGAGTGATATAAATTTCGTTGTCATCCTTAATTTGCAGGAGTTTCTTTTTATAAATAAATATTTGTTCATCAATAAATAATTTAAGATCAGAAAGTTCTTCACTGTCCAGAATTTCGTCGTTTTTCGACATCAGGTTGCCCGTATTGTCGATCATCTCTAATTCAGAAATGTATTCTTTCTCGGCACTGGTGAACTCATAATTCTCGGCGCAGATCATCACCGGGTATGGAAAGAGCAGGTAGACAGCATTCTTCATTATTGACCTTTACGTATTGGGGCACGACCTCTTGCAACAATATTAGCTTAATGGTCGCTTGCGAGTCTAAAACTCCTACAAAAATTCGCCTGGATCGCCCCTCAATGCGGAAATCAAACAGCAAAAGGCCCCATCAAGGAGCCTTTTGCATTAGGTTCAGGTTCACTCAGTTTCAGTAAAGGTAAAGCCCTTCTCCTCGGCCAGCGTCCGCAGACCTTCCTGAATGACTTCATCCAGCCCTTTTTCATCGCTGTCGTCGAGTTTAGCGCGTTCCTTCTTGATGTAATCCTGCCTTTCGCCGGCCAGCGCCTGGATGCGTCCCTGAACTTCCACACGTTGCTTTGTTTTTTGCTCGACGTAGGCGGCACGCTGTTCGGTTTCCATCTCCTGCATCTCGTCAGGCAGATCACTGATGGCGACTTCCTCCAGTGCTTTACCGGATTGCACGGCGTCAACCAGATCCCAGGACTCACTTTTGTAGAGAGGGCTGGCCTTGGAGGCAGCGCGACTGGCCATTGCAGGCGCGCTCATGTCTGCAACAATATTGTCCTGCTCGATCTGATTTTCGCGAGACGCAGCACCCTCTTGTCCAAAGGCGACGTAGGTATCGTTCAACTCTTTGTTAAGATCTGCGAGTTCCTGATCCATCGGTGTCGAAATATTCGCGACCGCGGCGGCATCCTGGTTAATGCTCGCGAAAATACCGTTGGTCGATGTGGCTACTTGCCGCCATCCCGGGGCGTCGCCGTCTGATTCACTGCCGCAGTAGATGGTATTGACCGTGATTCCGTTGCCAGCCGCCGCTGCAGTAGCCTGAAGGATGGAAAGTTGCGGGTCCTGATGTGCGCCTTCATTTCCGGCAACGAAGATCACGCGCATCGCATCGGGTTCGCTGCTCCAGGACAAATCATTCACAGCCGTTTGCACGACACGGGCGACATACTCGTCGCCACCGCTCGTAGTGAACTCGAAAAGTGTTTTGCTAACAGCATCAAGATCGCTGGTAAACGGCAGGTCTATTCGAACGAAGCCCGACTGGGCTCCATATTCCGGATTGCCGTAGCTCAATATTGCCAGGCGAAGTTCCGGCTGCGGCTGTGCCCGGCCCAGTTCATTTACGATGTCCCAGAGTCTTTGTTTGGCTGACTCGATAAGGCCATCCATCGAGCCGCTGACATCGAGCGCAATGACAACATCGATTTGACGTGGCTGGGCCGCATTGCCCTGCACTGATTCCGCGTTAACGGGGCCCAATAGTAGTAACGTAAACAGCCCGAATACGACGCGTCTCCATTGAGATCTGGTTTCTGACTTCAGCATTTTGCTCTCCTTGATTCTGTCCGATGTGGATCGTGTCAAGGAAGTCTGCTGGAGCAGTCGCGATTATTTGAGACCTGATTTGGTAAATTTATGAATCCACTATTTACATGAAATTTACATTGTTCATAGGTGCGCGCGTGACAATGATTTGATCAAGGTAGCGCGATAACTACGGCGATAAAAGCCGAGTACATGATCGCCAGCGTGACCCAATGCAGTATTGGTTTGTTCTTGATCACTTTTTTTGCAGCCATTTTGATTCTCCCATGATGCGAATCAGTGCAGAATAATTGCCTGAGCCAACAGACTACCGGGCCGCCCATTTGCGAGCTTGGCAAAAGGCCTCAGTCTTTAGTCATTTTTGATCTGGCGGTCTATTGAATCGAAAACAGCTGTAGCCTGGCGCTAGAGATACTCCAGGCTGTCGCGACGGACTCTGTTGTATAGCTCACTCCTGATCTCCTTAATGGTGCGTTCGAATTCCGGATCGCTACGGACTGAGTCAAATAGTGCCGATTCAAGTACACGAATTTCCATACCGACAGGTGACAGGCCGTACGACAATGCGGCCCATTCCATGGCTTTTTTCGCATCACCCCGCCAGGCATAGTCCACCGCCAGATCCTCGTATGTAATGACCGGCGAAAACCCACGTTCCTTCAAAGAATCATCGCGAACCTCTGCCAGGACCTTTTCAATAATCGCCCTGGCCTCGATTCCCCGTCCTGCGGCTTCAAGGCAGGTTGCACGTAGCACCCGATGCGGCCCGAGTGAGAGGTTGGCGCAGCGCTCAGCGCGACCGCTGAGTAACATCGCCCGCCCCTCGATTGCCCGACTGCGAGCCAGGCTCGGTTCGAGCGCTGTAGCCACCTTGGACTCCTCTATAGCAATATCGTAGCGGCCGAGGTGCATTGACAATTCCGCAAGGGCAATGCGCCGCCCTGGTGCCAAGGGATCGAGTTCAACCGCCCTGCCTGCCTCGGAAAATGCCTCTTCTGTTTCTCCCTGCTCGACGAGCAACCTGGCTCGCCAACTGGGAATGCTGGCAGCATTCGGTTGCAGCTTGGCGGCGCGATCAAAATCGGCTGCGACGTCGGCAGCGGGTTGACCGATCAGTGCACCTAAATAGCCCCGTGCCGCGTAACCGGCCGCCAGATCAGAGTCGAGTTGAATGGCGCGTTCCGACATCGCAAGCGACTTGGCGGCGAGCGTATAAGCGTCGACACCAACCTCATAACGGTAAAAAAGTGCCAATGCATATGCTGAGCCAAGGTCTGCGTATACCGGAGCGTACTTGTCGTCGAGTTCCAAAGCCTCAGTGAATTTTTCAATAGCTTTGCGAAGGCCCTCCGGCGTTCGCCGTCCCAGCCAGTGCTTGCCATCAAGATATACTTTCTGTCCCGGCCCGAGTTCAACATATGACCTCATAGTCGGTTGCTGAATTCCGGGAATCGTCATGACGACTCTGCTGGTCGCCTGCCGGGCAACATCCACCTGTAACGCGATAAGATCGTCGATCTTGCCACGGAAACTCTGCGCCCAGATGTGCGCATCAGTTTCACCGTTGATGTGCTGCAAAGTGATGCGCAGACTGTCGCCGTCGAGCCGAATTGATCCTTCTATGACATGCCGGACTCCGAGCGCTGTAGACAATTGCGGAACGGTCAGGCCTTGCCCGCTAATCGCCTCAACTGAGTGTCGCGAAATGACTTTTAACGGCGCGATCTGCGCGAGATGCGTAATAATTTCTTCGGTAATGCCGATGCCGAGATAATCGTAGCCGGGATCGCCGGTCAGATTGTCCAACGGCATTACTGCAACTGAGTCGACATAGGTAACCGCAGCACTGGGTGCGACTGCCTGGGCGCCAGTCCTGAATTGCAGCCAACTAAGACCCAGAATGGCAGCCGCTGCTACTGAGAGGACGATTCGAAAAATTGAAAATCCAGACTTCGGCGCGTCTTTCGCCTCATGATCGGAGTGCACAGACGCATTTGTTTGTTTGATTGCCGAGTCCGGCACAATGTCGTACGACCACGCAAGAACGATTGCTATCGGATAACCTAACAGCGTAACCGCGACAATGAAGGTGACGAATTCAGGCGGCAGACTTCGCGCCGGGCCGATAACATCGGCTGCCTGGATGACAGCGAACCCGACGATGCCGTACACCATGGCAACGCGAATAACTTTGCGTCGCCTCAGCTCTGCAAAAAAATCTTGCAATCGATGTTTCGATCCTCCCATTCACTGATCCCGATGAATGACATTTGAACTCTGTCCCCCGCGGCGAACAACCGTGCTACCTAGAGGAATCCACAAAGATATTTTAGCAGTTATTGATATACCGGCAGTTGCTAAGTGCGCTTCGAGTCAAGCCAAAATACCACCGCCGCGAACAGGAAATAGGTTGTAAGGGCTGATATAGCCAGGACTAACATGCTGTTCAGGAGTTAGATGAGCCAAGGAGCCAATTTTTCGCCTCATCAACTTCCAAAAAAACACGTCCCGGAAAGCCGCGATTCGAAAGAACGGATTCAATAAAAAATACAGTCCTGTAGCCCTCAGGATTGAGTTCGACCCAGGCAATGCGGAATTTCTCGTTAATCTCTAACCGCTCAAACAGGTCTGCGATCTCAAGCGCATCATAAGTCTCAATCGGAACTGTTGTTTCTGCGATGCCCAGAACATCGAAACAGTCATGCGCCCGGCACGCATCGCGTACCCTAGTCCAAAGCTTCTCCGCGAACTGAAAGCTCTTCTCGCCATTTGAGATGACCTGGATGTGGTCACTCTCATGCGAAATGATGAGTTGATCTGTCACACATCCCCCCCCCGGACTCTGTGCCTGACCAGATATTGTTTTGCCAGATAGCTGCATATCATACGCTGTAACGGGGGATGCGTACTTCGGGGCCACTCGCACCATTAATTGAATTCCAGACACGCACAATCTCAATCGGCGAAAATGCCGCTATAATTAATAATATTTTTCCTTTTAATCCAATTGACTATAGTGCTTTCTTAATATCTTTCTTGCTTGATTTAAACTGCAATTTGCTGTCTCCGGCAACATACCAAAGCCCCCACGCTGCCCAGATAGCGATAACAGGTAGAACTATCCAGTAAGCAGTCTCGTCGGCCAGGTTCCAGCCAGTTGCATTGCGCGCAGCATCGACAGACGCCAGAGATACGACCGGCCAATAAACAGTGATGCCAAGCGCAGCACTTGCCAAAGCACGGCCCCAATCCTTGCCATTCCAGAGACCGAACAGGCCCGCTGCCAGGAGTGGCATATATATGAGAAGGTCGGCCAATGCGAATCCGTACCAGAAGGCAACTCCAACCTCTGTAATTTGCGTCGCAGACTCCTGCGTGCCCATCGCCACACCGATATCGTAGTCAAATGCCGGGATCGCCTGCGCATACGCAAGATAGATGAGCAGTAACCACCCGGGACCCTGCAACATCCAGAAACCGCTGCCTCGGTTCGCCATCGACCATCCTTGCCAATCAATTACGCCGCCATATTTTTAGCACGGCTGCAGGGATCAACGTATAGGGGCATTCCGAAAGACTGCTGGCGTTACATTGTTGATCAGATTACTGCTCAGCCTTGCTGGCACACTGGATACACAGCACTGCAGTCGGATCAAATTCGAGACGCTTCGGATTGATTGATTCGTCGCACGACTCACAAACACCATAGTCACCGCCATCGATACGAGCCAGCGCGGCAGTGATCCTGCGCAACATCAATTCACGGCGCCGGCCAGACGCCTGCGCCATCTGCTGCGCCTGCATGGCATCCATGCGAGAGAGTCGCCCTACCCGGGCCTGGTCCAGTTCAACGACCTGTGAGGCTTCATCGCTGATAACAGTCGCAGTCTTCAGCTCCTCGCGGAGGGCCAGAAGCCTTGTACGCATTTCAGAGGCTAAATCAGGCACAGCATTGACGCCTGTGCTGAGTTTGCTAGCACTGCCTGTCGGGATGTCTGCATTCGCTCAGGCAAACATTCAAAGGTTGGAATTGCGCAGATAGCACCGCAAAAGCCGGCCGCTACGTTTGCGGCTTTTTCTTCGGTGTTGGCACCAGGTTTACGCGACCGCGCTTACCCATACGGCGCTCATTAAGCTGGCCAACAACCTCTTCGACCGCCTCGGTCACCGCCCTGAGGCTTCCCTGGCGATAGCCCTGGATAACATTCGGACCTTGGGAAATCACGTAGCTATACCAGTTCTTGCCTTCTGTACCCTCGGGCGCGTCCGCTCGCTTGATAGAAACGAGACCGTAGGGTTTTCCCAATATTGGGGCTTCTTCTGCCACTTTTATTTACCTGCAGGTGTTCAAGCCCGCCAGATTGGTGTTTGGCAGCGCCTGATTTCAGTTGTGTTGTTCCGGAATTGGCCCGACAGCCACTATTGCGCCACCGGTCCCACCACTCCCCGTCGCCGGGCCTCCTCTTCGGGGTTTGCCACATGCCAGAGATAGACGTGAGGAGCAGTATTGTCGGGCATTATATCCTGAAACGCGCGCAACCGGGGAACAATTCAGTCGTTATGTTCGGCTGCTCAGAATACGACCTGCCGCCCAAGCAGCGGCTGGCCCGGTCTGGCCCCGACTACCAGCGTGCCATCGCGGACCACAAACTCCCCGTTAACGAGCACAAACTCGACTCCTTCCGAATAACTCAGGTCGGCTTCGAATCCTGCTGTATCAATGATATGTGCCGGGTCGAATATGGTGATATCAGCATCCGCGCCAAGCTGCAGCCTGCCTTTGCGCTTCATCTGTGGTGCAATACTCGCGAGCCGATCAGCAGGCATGAGTGTTATTTTCCGCAGCCCATCCATCAATGGCAGAACGCCTTGTTCGCGAACGTAGCGACCCAGAAAACGCGAAAATGTCCCCGCACTCCGCGGATGTGCGCCCGGAGCGTAGGGCATACCGTCCGATGCCACCATCACCCGCGGATCTGCCATCACAGCCTGAATCCACTCCGGCTTCATCATGTGAATGATGAGAACACCACCTTCTTCGCGGTACTCATTGAAGGTCTTTTCAGTGAGTCGCTCACCAGTATCCTGCCACTGCAGGTCCCCGTAGGAGATTCTCAGTTTCTCCTGCCAGCCTTCGTCAAAGATAGCCGACTGGATACTGGTGGAGGCCGCCGTATAGGGATACGCCTCCGTCGTTATATCGGCACCACGCTCCTGCGCACCCAGAATCAGATCGAGGTTGGTCTGGTAATCCCAGAGGCTTGAGCTGTTCATATGTACGATGTGCAACGACGCACCCGTGGCCACCGCATTAGCAATGACTTCCTGCATTGGTGCAATGCCCATATCGCGGACATGGGTATAAATTGGCGCCTCGTGTTCAGCGGCGAACTGGAAGAGGCGGAAAATCTCGTCGTAGCTCGCACCAGGGTAATACTGGTGTGGCATGCCAATACCCAGGGCTCCTCCCTGCAGTCCCTCCGCCATGCGTTTCCACAGCTCTGGGTAATCCTGCGAATCCAGCGCTTCATAGCTACCTTGTTCAGCGACCTCATTCAGTCGATCCCAGGCCTCGGGATCAACCCGGCCTGCCTCGCGCACATCGACTACTGCTGCACTGAACGCGTCCGTATATTCGGGCATCGCCCAGGTGCGCAGCGCCGCATGCGCAATACTCGCACCATAATTAATCACAGCATCATCTTTACGACGCGCAAGAAAGCTCTGCATGTCGATGACGCCACTCTCCAGTTCAAGTGCCGTGGTAACACCGTCCATCGCCTGGAAATCGTTGGCCCGGGCACTCTGCCCGTGCGCATGAAGATCGATAAACCCCGGCGCAACCACCAATCCGCTGGCGTCAACCAGCCTCTGTCCCTGCAAGGGCTCCTTCGAGATAGCAACGATACTTTGTCCACGGATGCCGACATGACGAATTGCGTCAAGACCCGTCTCCGGATCCATGACCCTGCCGTTGGCTATGACAACGTCATAGTTGTTCTGGGCAAGAGCAGGTGCCAGCAGAAAAATAAAACTGGCAACGAGCGTGGCGCACGCCCACCCAAGATGGCGGTAAATAGCAGATTTATTCATTGCTGCTCCTGATTGAGATACGGGCCTAATTCGGTCCCCGACTGAATCCTCGGTGTCCGCACGGGATCAAACGCCCGTTCGGATCGAACTGAATTTTGCATGGTATTTGTATAACACAATGAAAAGCATTGCGCGTAAAAGCCCATGTGGTGACGTTTCCAGCACCCGACCAATCCATTGAAACTACTGACTACGACCGCATGAAAACCGGGCGATTTACCGCCATACGTATAATCCACTGCAAATCGCACACAAACAATATCGCCGGAGAGTCATTGTTGGAGTATTCTCAGCAAAACAATAAAAGGAGTCCGAGACGATGCGATCAGTTCAGGATATTCTCAATACCAAAGGGACCGACGTCTGGTCAGTAAAGCCTGACGACATTATTTTCGATGCCATCAAACTAATGGCGGACAAAGGTATCGGCGCGCTGTTAGTGATGGAAGAGGACAAGCTCGTCGGCATCGTTACCGAGCGTGACTACGCACGAAAGGTTGTGCTTGAAGGCAAATCGTCCCGGGAGGCTTCTATTCACGAAGTCATGACAAAGAAAGTGCTTTGCGTATCGCCAGAGAGAACAATTGACGAGTGCATGGCACTTATGACCGATAAACGCATCAGGCACCTGCCCGTCGTCGAGCACAAGCAAGTGGTTGGTTTTTTATCAATCGGTGACCTTGTGAAAGCCGTGATCAGCGAGCAAAAAATACTCATCGATCAGCTGCAGCACTACATATCCGGGTCCTGAGCCCCGCAGTGTCGATAGCCATCCATGACGGCCATCGCAAAAGGCGGTGCCGACACCGGCTGCGCCGCACAAATTAACTGAGATGTCCGCCGCAGTACGCGCAATTTTATTTGTTGGAAGCATCGCCCGTCCGCTGCGTTTTATCGGGCCTTACTCGCACTGGCCATGACTGCGTTCAACGGAAAATCGACAGCGCCGGTGCTATCGCAATAGTCCGCAAATCTCTCCTGTGAATCGTTAACGACGGCAGTCAGGCTTTTCTCATCAACACTTTCTGCGAGCACCCATGACTGTATCTCAGTCCTTACAAATCCATCAAGCGACGGAAACTTCGCACGGCCATCATGAGCGCTGATGTCGACATCAGCAACTCCAGCCGAAACACATAATTCAGCCATCCTTCCATCTTCACCAAGTGCAAACGGCCTTGCCAACGACGATCCTGCAGCATCATCGATCCGCTCCCGGGCTATATCTACCAACCCCGCATAAACCGGATTCTGGCTCAGGGCTTCCCAAACCGTTATCACCATCCTGCCGCCAGGTTTGAGCACTCGCCACAGCTCGCTAACTGCCAGGGCCGGATCTGGCACAAACATCAACATGAAAGATGCAACCGCCACGTCGAATGACCCGTCCTCGAATGGCAGATCCATGGCATTTCCTTGCTGAAAATTCGCATCCGGACAAATACTGCGAGCGACCTGGAGCATGCTGTCGCTCAAATCGAGCCCCGTAACGCTGCCATTCGGCCCTACTCGTTTAGTGACTTCACGGGCAAAAACGCCAGTACCGCATCCCACCTCGAGAACATGATGACCCTCAACCGCAGCGGCAGCATCGATAATTCTTTGCGGCCACTGATCGAATATTGCAGGCACAAAGTATTGCTCATACCCTTGCGCTGCCGCTAGCGTCAGCCCCATTTCGTCAACTTCAGACATCTCATTCTCCCAATTTTTGTTCGGCAAACAGTCAGCCCCCCGCTACTGGGCAATTGCAGTCGGATGAATTCCTTCCCCGTAAACAAATCTCGATCCAACCGCGCCGACAACAGCAGTGCGGCGGCTCAGGCCCAACTCTGATCGCAGGCGTATGAGGGGCTCGATTCCGGTGCAGTGACCAGCCATCAGATTTTGAATGCCAACTTTGCGTAGTCGGTCTGAGGTCCACAGAAGCGTCTCGTCGTCTGCTGCAAAAAGATGCATGCCGCCCATCAGTGCCTGGATCGAATGGTTCTGAATCGATCTCTGCACCTGTTCGAGCAAATTGACAGAACCTGCATGACCACAACCCAGCAAAACAATCGGTCCCCCGGGTGTTACTACGGTGAGCCCCTGGCTCTCCGGCACAAAGTCTTCGACCCACGCCCCATCGATATTCACCTTCACTGCCCGGTTATAAGTCTTCTCCTGGTGATTCCTCTCAATCGGTCCCGTCACCCAAACTGCCGGTGATATTTCTGTTGCTTCGGAATAAACGACAAATTCGACACCAGCCGCCTCCAATTCCCTGCGCATCGCAATCATCAGATTGCGTTCTTTGTCACCGCTGGTACCTGGCTGGCGACGCGAAAGAAAGAATCCTTCAGCGACATGGATTCTGCGCATTGCATTGGCATTTTTTGCACGCAGATCTTCAAGGAGCGGTAGCAGACCCGTTGTGTGATCGGCATGGAAGTGACTGAGAACAACATCCGTCGCGCAGGAGAGATCGACATTGAGCACTTTGGCATTTCGCAGCACTGTGTCCGGGTAATTACCTGCATCAAAGAGCACACATCGGCCGTCAACCTCAATGAGCGCAGAAAATCCCCACTCTCCAATCGTGGCACCGCTTGCAAGATTGGAAGAGAGAATGGTTACAGCGACCTTTTCCGCAACACTCGATTCCTTCGCGAGCACAACGTCGCCGATCGCACCTGGCAAAAGTCCGCACAGAATGAATGGCACTGCACCCGTTCTTATTCGAGATCCCATATCTACCCCCAGTCTTCTTGTGTGAGCTCGCCGTGCGCTTCCGGCTCTCATGTTAAATGCAGTGCAACGAACTACTTTGAATCATACAGTTGCTCAGAAAAGGAAAATGATGAAATACTAAATCCCTGATTGAAATAAAACTTATGGGCTTGCGAACGCGCCGTGCCGGAATCGAGACGAAAGAAATTACAGCCAGCTGCCAGGGCTTTCTCGCGCAAGCAATTTAGCATGAGCTCTCCAAAGCCTTTCGATCGTGCACTTGCCGATGTGACCAGGTCATCGACATAAAGATGCTTACCCATAAATAAATTTGAGTAAATCCTATAGCCAGCTACAGCAACGATATCTCCTTCGTCTTTGATAAACGCCAGTCGATAACCGTCCACTTCCATTGCTCGAACTGTCTGCAGAAACTCTTCTCGTTTTAATTGTGTACGAAGTTCGTTCATGACGTCGAAACAGCTCTGAATTTCCCGATCCGTACCAGCGTCTGTTACCTCAATCTTTTTCATTGCCTATACCTGAATCAAAGATCACAACGCGGGTCTGCTGCCTGGACGCGGGCAATCACCTCACGGCTTATTGGAATTGGATCACAGCCATGTTCCAGCTCGCAGATCAGGTCGAATTTCGCCTCAGCCTTTATGTGGCAACCGAAACAATTACCACCAAATTTGTTGACGACATCCACAAAGCCCCGGTTGCGAATACTGCTACCCTCGGCCGACACATCAAGCTCAAAGAATTCCCAATCACGTGTGGCCGCGTTCCAGCCTGGCCTGTGTTTGACCATGACTTCAGTCGGTACGAGCTGCACAACCGATCCGGGCGGATAGACACCCCCATCTATGGATTGCGCGACTTCTATGGTCGCGTCAAGATCACCGAGCAGGTTATCTACAAAGAAGTGCCTGACTGCCATCATTTCACTGAGACACAGGAATGAATCGGCATCAATTATCAGCTCAGGGACTTCAGCCGCGGCCGGCATGGAGGTGACCGACTGTGCCGTAACATCGACAACAGCTTCATTTCCAGCATCTTCTTTTGCACAAGCTTGTAATGTAAAAAGTACGGGTACGAGTAATATGGTTTTCCATGCCATAGCCTTTCCAATGCGTATCATTTTCATCAAAACCTCCGTTGATTTTGCGGTAATTCTACTAAAGGCACCGCCAGGAATGTCCGCCCAAAATCAGCACTACTTATTTGCGGCAATCATCGAGTAAACGATTTCTCGAAAAGAAACGACGGCCCCATTGCTGTCCCATAAACTTAAGACCAACACTAAATCCGTGCAATCCCGGAAAATCGCGGCAAGATGCCGCTCCTGCGACGGCTGCGCAGAACCCGTAGGAGCGCCATCTTGCCGCGAATGCGCCGTACTTGTTTCTTGCGGCCATCCAATTCAACCAGCCTGGAGTACAGGAGGATCTCCCTGTACTGCGCTCCGTCAGACACATCAGGTTTCCGCTTGAATTCCGTCCGGTGACCGCACGGTGCCCTGAGTTTCATGTTGCAACGCGTTGTTTGTATCAATTCCTGGCGCGCAATGCAGCAAATTCATGCCGTTGCCTGAAGATGTGGTATTCCGATAAAATTTCAGGCTATGTCGGGATATAGATCGCGACCCACTGCTGTCCCATAAAAACGAGTTTCCTGGCGGTGGGCTGAAGTGTTGGCGCGATGTTCCTGTATTTTTGCGGAGTCGGGACATTGCCCGCTGGGCGGGCTCCTACATCTCTAATTAGCAACTGTAGGAGCCGGCCGTACGATAGTTAAGATCGATT
>CAYOHF010000088.1:0-14293 GCA_964403695.1 uncultured Woeseiaceae bacterium
GCGCCATCCACCTCGGCATCAGTCACTTTCCTGAGCTGCGCCCAGCCGTCTTTCGCCAGCACATCAACATGCAGCACGACTTTTTGGCCCACCCATGCATCCTCAGGTGTCACCGCGGTGCGCAGAATAATTTCTTCAGCCGCGATAACACTATCGCTGCTTACCGAGCAGATGAAAAAAAGTGCAAGGCAGGCCGCTAATTTATCTCTCACTGCGCCACCTCTTGCTCATCACCAGGCGTCGGACGCGTCGCTTGCTGGTACGCGAATTTCGCTGCCAGGAAGTCGGCCGGCTTCGTCTGCACTTGTCGCAACCAGACGGCACGCAGTTCCTGGTCGCTCATTGCCTCCCCGCCCTCTGTTTGCTCATCTCCGGCGCCCGGGGGTGACTTGCCTTGCGTGAAGACAATATCATCCGCACCCAATTTGCCGCCGGTGCCTTCGCCGCCTTCCTGCCTGAGCATTGCAGCTCTCGCCAGGGCGATCTCACGATTATTAGTTGCATCTTCCCATTCGGGTCTTAGCTCAAGGGCACGAGCATATCTTTCTACCGCAGTTTCGTACTGGCCCTGCATCACCAGCGCATTGCCATAATTGAAAGCGGCTTCCGCAGTATCCATGCCTGCAAAAATACCGGCGGATTCTTTAAACTCGCCTTGGCGAAAAAGTGCGACGCCCCGCCACATTGGATCAGTGAATCGATTTGATGCTTCCGCAAAATCTCCTCGTTCAAAAAATCGATGGCCCTGCTGGTCAGGCGTTAACAGTGTCACTGCACCGGTAGCCAACAAGTAACTGCCGAGAGCAAGCAACGCGACGAAGAGCCAGCTGAACCATGGTCCGCTACCATAGATGCGTTTATTCATGTCACCAGCCAGCCTCTTCGCGACCACATCAAAATGAACAATGCGAGAAACGGCAGCAAGGTATAGCCTGCATCCTGCCAGCGGCTCCCTTCATTCGTTGCTGATACGGTTTTGAGTCGGGATTGCGCACGTCGGGCGACCTCTTCAACATCCGCCGTGTCAAAGGTGAGTTCGACCACCTCGGCATCAAGGTTGGATGCAGCACTTTGCAAGCCAACGTCAATTGGCGCGGATATTGATTGCACGGACAGAAACTGCACCGGCATTGTGACATCGGCTATAGCCAGGGTCTGGGCCTGTGACGGGGAGACGTTGTCGGCGATGACCAGTACCGATCCGGGCACGCCGTTCTTCTCCAGTACTTGTTCGGCCAGTTGCAATGCTTGTGTAAGCATATCGCCATCCACCGGCATCAGGTCCGGCGTCAGGTCCTCCAGCATCGTATTGATGATTCGGTCATCCCGGGTCAATGGCATCACCAGGTGCGCGCTGCCACTGTAAACAATGAGTCCAGTCGACGATCCCTTCCTCTGCTCCAGCAAATCCTGGATTTTGTGTTTGGCACGCTCCAGTCGAGTTGGCTGTACATCGGTCGCCAACATTGTGCCGCTGACTTTCAGCAACACCACAAGTCCTGCTTCGTCATCGGCAAATGGTGAGGGTTCCATACGCCAGGATGGCCCTGCCAGGGCAACCGCACAAACAATCCATATCACAAGCAACAACTGAATCGGACGCAACCCGTGATCTTTTGACTCGCCGACAACCAGGTGCTCGATCAGGTGTGAGTCCATTATCTGCCGCCACGATGACAGTCGATCCTGACCTCTCCACAGGCCCCACCAGGTAGCCAGCGCCGGCAATATCACAAGCAGCCAAAGCGGACGCAGGAAATGAAAGTCATCCATGACTGGCCCGCCCTCTTTCACCACGACGTTTGATCAGCAAACCGGTATGGAACAGCAAGCCGAACAACATGAAAGCGGCAAGTGGCCAATGGAAAAGATCGATACGTGGTCTGTAGGTTTCGGCCTCTACGGGCCGGGTGTCGATTCTGTCCAGCTCGGTATAGATTTCCTCAAGTTGATCGCGATCGGCAGCATGGAAATAGCGGCCATCTGTTGTGGAGGCAACGGCGGTCAGTGCTTCCTCGTCCAGTTTTTCTTCACCCGTCGAAGTCGGGTCGCCGACAGCAACGACATGAATAACGATGTCATTGTCCCGCGCAATTTTGGCAGCCTGCACCGGTGGGACCTTGCTGCCGGTGTCGTTGCCATCAGTCAGGGCGATCATTACGCGGTACTGAACTTCGCTGCGTTCAAACAAGGTAATGCCGAGCCCGATTGCATCGCCGAATGCCGTGCGCGGACCTGCCATGCGCACTGCCGTTTCTTCCAGGAGTTGCCTGGTGGCTTCCAGGTCCTGGGTGAAAGGCACCTGGACAAACGCGGCGTTACCAAAAACGATCAGGCCCACGCGATCACCTTCACGGCGTGTCAGGAAGTCATCGAGCACCTCCTTTACTGCTGTCAGGCGGTCAACCTTGTCCCCTTCTGAATTAGTGAAGTCCTCCGCTTCCATCGAACCTGAAAGATCAACCAGCAACATAAGGTCCCGGGTTGGGAGCACGCGACTTAGCGGCGGCTCCAGAAACTGGGGGCGAGCCAGCGCCAGTACCATGAGTATCCACAGTACCCAGAAGAA
Source organism: uncultured Woeseiaceae bacterium (assembly GCA_964403695.1). Lineage (GTDB taxonomy): Bacteria > Pseudomonadota > Gammaproteobacteria > Steroidobacterales > Woeseiaceae > SZUA-117. Next base: position 2,570 of record CAYOHF010000088.1, read on the forward strand.
AAAAAGTACCGACTTTTTAGTGTCTGCAATAACAGCCCCGGCCGATGGCTGTTGTTCCAACAACGTCGCCATGCGCTGGAACCATGGCACACGAATTGCCTGGCGAGACTCGCGATAGGGACGCAAAACAAGGCGCAGTAGCGGCGGTAACAGAATCAGCAGCAGAAGCCAGGGATGTGCGAGCGTATACATTTCAGTTAACCACAACCGTAAGCTGCGGAACGCGATGATGACGGATCCAGGTTCCCGCAAGCTCTAGCAGATCTTCGCCTGGCTCCGCGCCGGAGTCGCTCGAAACCAACGCCTTGAAATAACTTCGCGGACAGGTCTTATGCAGGAACGCTGCCCAGTCATCGCCATACAGCGACGCGACCTGCTCACGGGGAAATACAGCTAGCGCCACACGCTTCAGTACCACAGAAACGTCGTACGCCGTTTCTACACTGCCGAGCAGTAGCAGACCAGCCTTGCGATACGCGTTACGTTTGCGAACCGCATGTAATTGCCACGCGACGAGAATCAATATGGCCGCGATCATGGCTAGCACAACCCATACGCCTGACGCTGGCGGCCAGAATGGTGGCGCATCCGGGATAACGATATCCCGCAAGTTGCTCAAACTGTATTGATTCTCGTCCATTGATTAACGTGCCAGACCCGGCACACCGAGCAATCTTCTTACCTGGGTAACGACGTCGCCTTCGTTGCTCACCATTAATAACGGTGCTGCAAGTTTATTCAGGAAATGCGTAATGTATTGCTGTTCTTCGTAGTAGTTTTCGGCAAGTTTTTCGCGGATGCGTTCGTCGGCAAAATCGATTTCCATTTGCAGCGATCCATCGGACACCGTCACCCGTTGTTCCGCCGGCTGTAGTCGAATGGGGTCATGCACCAGTAACGCGAGAACGTCATTGTGTTCAGCCATTTGGGCAGTAAGCTGCTCCGTGCGCTCGTCAACCCCAAAATAGTCGCTGACCATTACAACCAGTGCGTCGTGTGGCACCAGTTGCAGTGCCTTCTCCAGCGCACGATTCAACATATCCGGGTTCGACTCAGCCTGAGCGTCGGCCTGCAGTGCGTGGTTCATTCGGACGATCGTCCCCAGTATCGACATGGCAGTCTGCTGGCTTCTTTGCGGCCTGATATCAACAATCTCAGTGTCGTTAAAAACCACCGCACCGACGCGATCACCAACATCTACTGCGCGCCATGCACCCAGCGCAGCCAACTCCGCCGCAGTCACCGACTTCAGCTTGTCACGGGTCCCAAAAAACATGTTGAGTCGCTGATCAACGATCAGTACGACAGCACGATCTTTTTCTTCTGTGTAAACGCGAACGTGCGGGCTGCGGGTGCGCGCAGTGACCTTCCAGTCCATGGTGCGAATGTCATCGCCTGGTAGGTAACGACGTATTTCTTCGAAGTTGAGACCGCGGCCGCGAAGCCTCGATGCATAGCGACCGGACAGAATGCTGTTCACTGGCTGCTGCGGCAGAAAAGAAAAATCGCGGGCTTTAAACTGGATGCGTATCAGGTCATCGAGATTAGCGTATACGCCGGCAGGTTTGTCAGCGCTGGCCTTCTTTCTCCTGATCTTTGTCCAGTCCATCGTCCGGGTTCTCAGGCAACGGCCACCAGTTTGACGACCTGGGCGATCACGTCGTCAGTGGTCAGGCCGTCAGCTTGTGCCTCGTAACTGAGGCCGATGCGATGCCGCAGGCAGTCATTAATTACCGCACGAATATCATCCGGTGTTACCTGGCCCCGGCCGCGCAGCCAGGCATGTGCACGCGAAGTCTTGTCCAGTGCAATCGAGCCGCGCGGACTGACGCCCACCTGAATGTATTTGGCCAGGTCTTCATTGAACTCTGCCGGCCGGCGCGTCGCAGCAACGAGTGCGACGATATAGTCTTCCATGGGCTGCGGAATCTTAATAGCGGTGATCTCGGCACGAGCATCAAAAACAGCGCTCTGTGCGATGGGTTGTTCAGCAGTTTTTGCTTTCTCTTCGGCCGCAGGTTTCTGACTACTACTCTCTTCCCCGCGTACCAGTCGCATCACATCCCGCTCTGACTCATCATCGGGGTAAGTGATAAATACGTGCATCAGGAATCGGTCCATCTGTGCTTCTGGCAGCGGATAGGTACCTTCCTGCTCAATAGGGTTCTGCGTCGCCATCACCATGAAAAGCGGTGGCAATTGGTGTGTGGTGGTTGCGACCGTAATCTGCCGCTCCTCCATAGCTTCCAGCAGCGCAGCCTGAACTTTGGCGGGGGCACGATTGACCTCATCCGCAAGGACGATGTTGGCAAAGATCGGCCCCTGTTGGAATTCAAACCGCTCCTTTGCACCCTCTCCCAGGTACATCTCGGACCCTGTGATGTCGGATGGCAATAAATCAGGAGTGAACTGGATGCGGCTGAAATCCGTTTCCAGGTTTTTTGCCAAACTTTTGACCGCTCTTGTCTTAGCGAGTCCGGGCAGGCCTTCGAGTAAGAGGTTGCCGTTACATAGGAGGGTAAGGAGTAATCGTTCGACCACCTGCTCCTGGCCGATGATAGAACGGCCGATCCGCTCCCTTAGATCAAGAATCGATTCGTGCGCACCCATCTATTATTCAACCCCGTAGAAAATTACTCGCTTAGCGCTCTGAACAAAAAAGCCGGGCATCTTAACTTTAGCTGCCCGGCGGCGTGAAGTCACTCGCCAGATTCGAATCTGAAGATACGCTGCCAGTCATCTTTCATATCAACGACCGTCCACCCTTTTTTGTCCGCCTCGTCCAGGCCCTGATCCAGTTTGCCGATATGAGATTCGCGATCATAGGCCCACTCGCGTTCGGCATCTGTGTGATGAACGTACAAGCAAAATTGCAGGCCCGCTCTATTGCAAGTCCATTGCAGCATCTGTAAATCGCCATCCGAGTTACCGAATGCCGCGATCGGGCGACGGCCAATGTGTTGATTGATTGCGACCGGTTTACCGGCTTTATCGTCAATAAAGTTGATCTCCGGCAACCGAACCAATGTGGGCACGTCGTCTATCAGCTCGAACCGGGTTTTGATGCTACTGCCAATCACCTGGTTCGGCGGAATACCATAGACATCTTCAGCCCACGGTCTCATGAACTCGATACCACCACCGGAGGCGATGTAGGTGCTAAAACCATTGGCACGCAAGTACTCCAGTAATTCGAGCATCGGCTGGTAGATCATTTCGGTATACAGATGGCCGGTTTCGGGGTGTCGTGCGGTTGCTAACCAGGCCAGCACAATCTCGCTGAATTCGTCCGTCGTCATGCCGGCATGTGACGCCATTAGCAGTTCCAGCAGCGCATGCTCACCGCCGGCAAGGACAGATTCAAGGTCGCCCTTCACTGCCGCTGCGAACGGTTGCTGATCGCTCCATTCGGGGTGCTGCGGCGCAAGCGCCTTTATACGATCCAGTGCAAATACGAGTTGAAAATACAATGGCTGTTCCGCCCATAGCGTGCCATCGTTGTCGAAAACCGCGATCCGTTCGGCCGGCGCCACATAGTCCGGGCCATCACTGTTGGTGACTTTCCCGACAAACTCGATAATGGCTTGCCGGGCGGCGCCATCATTCCAGGAAGCGAGCGTATCCTCATTGTTTGCGCTCGCCGCTTCGATCACTGCGGCGTTGGTACCGTTCAGTATAAGTACAAGCAAAGCCACTCGAATAGTCGAGTAAACCGTTTTCGATAAAGTCACTATATTGTCTCCAAATACAGCCATCAGAAAGAATCGGCGAGTATCAATAATGATTCTGCCGCGCTCACTCAATTCCTCTTTATTTTCTGCAAATTAAAAAGCCGGGCGCCTGAGTGTAAGGCGCCCGGCTCGATACATGACAATTAACTCCGAACTATGTTGTTCAGGTTGCTAATCACTGACTACCTCCACCACTTTCCAGCTTTTTCATAACAGCGTCCAGGTTGAAGCTTCCGGCTTTTTGGCGTGGCGGATACTTCTGGAACGTTTGTAAGAATTGCGCAACGTAGCCTTGCGCAGGGAGCAGCAAATAGGGTCTATCAAGGAACCAGTCGTCATAGGTATTAGATGTCACCATGCCGCGTTCGTAAGGGTCACGACGCAAATTCACGAGCAGCGGCACACGCAGCGGGATGAAAGGTTCACGCCACGCCTGAAACGTCGCCTCAGCTCGCTGCTCCAGGAAAATTACTTTCCAATCTTGATAGCGCAGTGCCGACAATTCGCCGTCATCTGTGAAGTAAAAAACCTCATTACGTGGACCACTTTCTTCCTCACCGGATAAGTACGGCAGAAAATTGTATCCATCGAGATGGACTTTATACTTTCGGCCGATCGCCCTGTGTCCATCGAGCAACTTTTCCTTAACGTCGGGCTCTCCCGCGATGGCTAGAAAAGTGGGTAACCAGTCCATGTGATGCATGATCTCGTTTGACCACGTTCCCGCTTTGATATGACCGGGCCAGCGCACCATGGCAGGTACGCGCCAACCACCTTCCCAGTTGGTGTTTTTCTCTCCGCGGAACGGTGTCATCGCCGCATCAGGCCAGGTGTTCATATGCGGCCCATTGTCAGTTGAGTAGAAAACAACGGTGTTGTCCGCGATGCCGAGCTCATCGAGTTTATCCAGAAACTTGCCAATGTGCATGTCGTGTTCGACCATGCCATCGCTGTATTCATCCTGCCCTGAGATACCGCGAAGTTCGTCTTTCACATGCGTGCGAAAGTGCATGCGTGTGCCGCTCCACCAAACGAAGAACGGCTTGTTCGCCGCGTTAGCACGCTCAATGAAGTCGATAGCACGGTCGGAAGTGTCGTCATCGACCGTTTCCATGCGCTTCTTCGTCAGTGGCCCCGTATCCTCGATGTTGCCGTCGGCCGTGCTGTGTATGACACCTCGCGGACCATACTTCTGCCGAAATTCCGGGTTCTTCGGATAGTCCTCGTTTTCCGGTTCTTCTTCTGCATTCAGGTGGTAGAGGTTGCCGTAAAACTCATCGAAACCATTATTTGAGGGCAACATCGCGTCCTGGTCACCCAGATGGTTTTTGCCGAACTGGCCGGTAGCATAGCCGTGGTTCTTTAGCAGTCCCGCAATAGTGGGATCTTCAATTTGCATCCCTTCCTTGGCACCGGGCATCCCAACTTTCGACAGGCCGGTGCGAAATACACTTTGCCCCATAATGAACGACGATCGGCCTGCCGTGCAGGACTGTTCGCCATAGTAATCGGTGAAGGTCATACCTTCCTGAGCAACACGGTCGATGTTCGGTGTCTCGTATCCCATCATGCCGTGCGTGTACTGGGAAATATTGGATTGACCGATATCGTCACCCCAGATGACAAGGATGTTTGGTTTGTCCTGCGCGTTGGCAGAAATAGAAAAAATTAATAACGCAGCAGCGCAGACAATGCCACGCAGTACTCTTGCAATTCTCACGGATGATCCCCTTCTGTTTTTCGGTTTTATATGCGCATTTCTCAATACGGGCTGAGGATTCTATTACCTTTTTGGCCGACCACCTAGTCCGCGCGCCTTATTGATGCGGGTGGAATATTTAATTTCGAATATCAGAGCACGAACTGAAGAATCACTCTCTATTTGCGAACGGTTTGCTGATAATCAGGATCAGGGTCCAGGCCAGTAACTTTTGTTCACGATGTCGCTTATCTGTAAGACTTTGCAGCATTTTTGCCGGACGCCGACCCGGCGGGCAGGAGGATCACTGCGATAAGGAAGTATCATAATATGGCTCAGAAATATCATTCGATTCTCGATGACATAGAGTAGTATTTCACAGCCTGGCAGGCTCACAGTGCCTGGCCACAGTAAAGACAGATTGTAGAGCGTGATTTTTTCGATGTTATTCGCTGATTCTCAAGTCCCGCTTTATAATAGAGATAGTGGATAAATTTAGCCTGAACACTGCCTGACGAATTGAATAACAATGCGAGCCGCAAGATCGCTATCCCGGACGATTATCTATACCGAAATCGTTGCCGTGGTTCGTGCCATCTCCCGGTGGCGGCTTGAATACTAGTTCACACCTGAAAAGTCATATGAAGCCATCTCACATGCATACACAACGATTACTCGCGCTGGTCGTGCTATTCACACTCGTGACGGGGGTGGCGATCGCAGACTCGGTAGTTCCCACAATACCCGTAGACGGCACGGTTAGTTCTGAGCAGATCGAGACGGCGATCGTGGCTGTCGAGGCACTGGACGCGCTCGATGACGACACGCGAGCGACGGTCGTTGACCAGCTGCGCGATGCCCGGGCGCAGATACAATACAAGCTCGCGGCCGAGGCCACCACAGCCGATTTTATAGAAGCGATTAACACTGCGCCAACGGAAACCGAACGCCTCCGCAGGCAACTGGATGCCGACGACACCCGACCGCCCGACCTGGCGAGTCTCGGAATCCGTGAAAATATGGCACTCCAGGAACTCGAGCAGATGGTCGCCCGGGAAGTTGCCGAATTAGCGGGCGCTGAATCTCGTCTTGCTGATGTCGAATCTCAGGTTACGTCGCTGGAAGAACGTCCTGCCGTGGCCCGGCAACGTATTGTCGAAATCAGGGGTGACCGCGAAGAACTGTCTGTTCTGATCGACACAGAACCAGCGCCTGACGAGCCGCCAATCCTGACGGACGCGCGCAAACTCGACGCGGCGCTCAAACGAGACGCGCTCATCGCAGAACTGCAGCGGCTCGATCAGGAACTCTTGAGCCACAGCGTACGCAGCGAACTCCTGCAGGCACAGCGGGACGTCGCTGCACGCGAAGCGGTCGACCTCAGGCGCCGCGTAGAGTTGTTGCAAACACAGGCCAACGAAAAGCGCCAGGCGTCAGTCCAGCAGTCGCAGATCGATACAGCCGAGGCCGAGATAGCAGCCGCCGACAAGCACCCGGCTGTACTCGCCATCGCCCAGGGTAATGCAGCACTGACGAAGGAATTGCCCACGATAGCGGCCGATATAGAACGTGCAACCAGCGAGCTTAATCAGATCGAACGCAAGGCCCTGCAGGTCGAGCAAAGCCTGGCGCGATCCCAGCAGTACCTCGAGGTGGGCGGTTCGACCCAGGCCATTGGTTGGCTGCTCGTGGATGAGCGCCGTAACTTGCCCGGTTTGTCGGAGTACCGCACCGAAGTTCGAGTACGGCAGAAGACCGTCTCGAGAATTGGTCTCGCGCAGTTGCAGATCGAGGAACAGCGCCGTGAGCTCACGCAGGTTGCTACCGTTGTTGAGAATACGCTGCAAGAGGTGTTGCTCGATATCACGGAGGGTCCGGAACTCGATTCCATCCGCGGGGAAGTAACGGAGTTACTGAACGATCGTCGGACATTACTGAATCAGGCTCAGAGTATTTACTCCAGCTATTTGCAGGTGCTCGGCAATCTCAATTTGGCGCAGCGACGATTGGAGGATGCAACGACACGGTATGGGCAGTTTCTCGATGAGCATCTGTTATGGATTCCGAGTGCGACCGCTATCAGCGCCAAGACGCTGACGAATCTTGACGACGCGTTGGCCTGGGCATTTTCACCACAAAGCTGGGCAGGCACAATCGGCACACTCTTTCAATCAACGCGCGAGAACCCTGTTGGGAGCGTGGCCGCGCTTTTGTTGCTAGGCATCCTGATTCTATCGCGCCGACCACTTGCGGCGCGGTACGGGAAAATCAATAGCAGAGTCGGCAACCTGTCCACCGACCATATCGGTCTGACGATTGGGGCGCTGTTCATCATTGCTATACACTCGTTACCATTGCCGCTATTTTTCGCGATCGTCGGTTGGACACTCACACGCAACCCGCTATCGCCAGAGTTTTCGACAGTCGTTGCCACGGCGCTGATAGGGCTGGCACCATTTCTTTACAATCTGCAGGTGTTACGAGCGCTTTGTGCACAAAATGGTGTCGGGCACGCCCATTTCGGCTGGCCGGATAAGAGTCTTGCGATTATCCGCCAGCAACTCTACCGACTAATGATGGTCGGGACACCGATCTTGTTCATTACTCTGCTCGCCTACGAATCCCCCATTAATGCGCACCGGGAAAGCCTTGGCCGCCTGGCGATTGTCGCGATCATGGTTTTGATTGCTGTTGTGGTCCGTCCGATTGGCGACCCGATGAGCGGCGCCGCTGCAGCATATTACAAAAGACGCCCGGGGAGCTGGGCAAGCCGCCTCAAATGGTTGTGGTTCGGTTTAGAAGTAGGCACGCCACTGGCACTCGCGCTGCTCGCCGTATTCGGCTATCTGTTTACCGCCATCGCACTGACCAACCGGCTTGCCGATACACTCTGGCTGGCACTCGTCATCTTCGTCGCAAATCTTGTCGTAGTACGCTGGCTCGCACTCGCGCACCGCAAACTGGCATGGCAAATGGCGCTGGAGCAACGCGAAGCGCTCACTGCAGCGCGCAGAGATGCGGCAGAGGATGACGCAGATGGTGATATTCCGGTGATCGAGCCCGATCAACTGGACCTCGACGCAGTCAGTCAACAGACTCGCCGGCTGCTAAGAGTGGGCATGGTATTCGTCGGCATCATTGTCGGCTGGGGCATCTGGTCGGACATGTTGCCGGCGCTTAGCATACTCGAGCAAATATCGCTGTGGTCACAGACCATCACGGTGGACGGTGTCGCTACGATCGTGCCAGTTACACTCGCAGACTTACTGCTCGCATTCGTCGTTGCCGGCGTAGCAGTCGTTGCATCGCGGAACCTTCCAGGGCTTTTGGAAATCGCTGTATTTGAGCAATTCGATTTGGCGCGAAGCAGCCGTTATACGATCAGCACATTGCTGGGCTACCTGATCGTGATAATCGCGGTTATCTCGGTCCTGAGTATAATCGGCTGGAATTGGGGACGGATTCAGTGGCTGGTTGCGGCATTATCGGTGGGACTTGGTTTCGGCCTGCAGGAGATCGTTGCAAACTTCATCGCAGGCCTGATCATATTGTTCGAGCGACCAGTGCGCGTTGGCGATACCGTGACTGTAGGTCAGTTGACCGGTACCGTATCGCGCGTCAGGATGCGAGCCACGACAATCACCGATTGGGACCGCAAAGAAATCATCGTTCCCAATAAGTCGTTTATCACAGAGCAGGTGATCAACTGGACCTTGAATGACGCGATAACACGTGTCGTGGTGCCTGTGAAAATTGGCTATGGCTCCGACGTCGAACTCGCGACGCAAGTGATGGAAGATACGCTGCACTCGATGCCGCTGGTACTCCCTGAACCGCCGCCGAAAGTCTACTTCATGGAGTTCGGCGACAGCTCGCTGGACTTCAACCTGTACGTTTACTCGAAGCAGCTCGCGGACCGACTACCGCTCATGCATGCCGTGCATGAAAAGATACTAGGCGCACTGCGCGACAACGGTATCGAAATACCGTTCCCACAGCGCGACGTTCATCTGCAATCGATGTCAGATGATGTGAAGAAATGATCGATAGAACCATCAAGACGACAACTGTTGCGATTTCGCATTGCCAACAATTAGCACGTCCACGATATTCAATGCGTTGCAGTGATTTGTTGGATGCGCCAATCTTACGTCAGGATTCTATCAATGCGACTCAATCGCCATATTCTCCAGTCAGGAAATAACCACCATACTAAGGGAACGAGCAAACGCAGCAATCCTAATTTGCGTGTTGTTACTTCCCGGCAATGTATCTCCTGCGCTAAGAAGGAGACGAGCGAATTTCCGAAGTGGTTTCGACGCTCTGTTTGTGGTCAGTACCTATTGAGAAGTCTCGGATCATCGTCCTAAAGTGTATGGTAGTGGGTCAGAAAAGTTATTTACTTCCCTGACGCGATAACCGAAAATTCCACTCAAACAAAGATCCGAATCGGAGCCGAAAATGAAGACCATAAAGTCGTTTTGCACGTTGACAATTTTGCTATTTGCCGTAAATGCATTTGGGCAAGCGCAGGAGAGCGGCGAATACGCCCGCTTTAACGACCCGTTCCGGGTTTACGTCGGCGGTTTCTATCCGACGATGTCTTCCAAAATCGGCATTAAGGGTACGGATGTCGCCCCACCACCCATCTCAGTGGAGGACACACTGGGGGTTGACGACGGAGAATTCGTGCCCTGGGGCGGTGCAAGTTGGCACATTTCCCGACGTAACTCGCTGGAATTTGAGTTTTTTCAGCTTAATCGAGACGGGTTCATTGATGTCATCCCAGACCCGATTGGCGTTGGCGATCTGATAATCGAGAGTGGCTCAGTCAATACCGCATTCGATATCACCGTGTCCCGGTTAACCTACGGTTTTTCAGTTGCTCGCAGCGAGCGCATGGACCTGCAAATAAAAGGCGGCCTGCACATTGCCGATTTGTCTGCCGGCTTACAACTAATGGGTGCCGTTTGCGACGTCACCCTGGGTCAAATGCCACCCGGCTGCCCGGCAGACCAAACGCCAGCGCTGGAATCGGAGGACGTAACGGCACCGCTGCCGCACTTTGGCCTGTCCTGGGCGTACGCGATCACGCCGACAATAGCGGCCGACGTTCGGGTCATCGGTTTCGCCATTGAACTTGATAATATCGACGGCAGCCTGATCGAAGTCGCTGCGGATGTAGCATGGCATCCGTGGCAGCATTTTGGAATTGGCGTAGGGTTTAGATATTTTAATGTCAATGTTGAAGCTGGGGATTCGAGCCTGAACGGCGAGTTCGACATTGAATACTACGGACCGAGTATCTCAGTTATTGCGTCGTTCTGATTTCACGCCGTGGGCCAGGAATCGTTTTAACGAAGCAATCGATCAGTCGTTGCAGCTTCGCGGCAGCATATAATCGGAACGAATATCCATTAGATCGTCGTGTGCTTTTTTGAGCTCACTCTCAATTTGCGACGTGTTGGCAATATTGCGGTCCCAACGAATAATTTCCGGAGCTACCTCATGCAGACCCGCGTCGTCTCCCTGGTCTGCAAGCGTCAGCGCCTGCACCCAAAGTCCGGCCAAAGCGTGATTGCCATTGTTAGATTCTGCAGCAACTTCTGCATTCGCAAGAGCAACTGCGTGCCTGCAATCAACCAGTGCAACGACGCCGGCATACGCATCATCACCGATGTCGCGTCGAAACTGATCGAGCTCACGCTGCTCTTGTGCCTCCTGGCGTTCCTTTTCTGCACTCGCCCTGCTGGACCCCTCAATTGCACCGCCAACGGCGCCAACCGTTGCACCTGCCACAGCACCACGCGCCATATGTTCGCCCGGATCTCCGCCCCAGACGAGCGAAGAGATGAGACCGCTCGCGGCACCGGCGAGCGCTCCTCCTGCAGCACCTTTCGCAGCGCCTTCGCCGGCTCCTGCACAGCCAACGATGCCAGATGCGACCAGCGACACAAATATCCAGCGAGTGGTTTTACAAAAACGTCTTATAAGAAACCTGCACATCTCATCCCTGCCTGATTTCACGTCGAAAAATTCACAATACTCCCGAATTCGAAGTATAAGGGCATTGTCGTCAACTAACTTGCTAATAATGGCAACTTTTCGTCGAATGATCACAGGATATTGTCCTCTCCATATTGAGCGCAAATGAAGCTGGCTATCAAGAAATTTTTTCGCTCTTTGCTTATCATTTTCGCGCTCGCCGCAGGTCTTGTCCTGTTCGGTGTTGTTCCGTTTAACGCGGGCTTCATCAGGACGCCGATAGAAGATGCCGTGCGCGATGCCACCGGT
>CAYOHF010000089.1:0-14103 GCA_964403695.1 uncultured Woeseiaceae bacterium
GGCGAAGTATTTCGAAATTCGCGACTGGAAGCCGCTCCCACGGTGCCAATAGATACGCCGTGGGAGCGGCTTCCAGCCGCGATTGAGGCAATCTGACCTCGGCGGAAAATGCCACCGATGATCGGTGCAGTTTTCATATTCGCAATAGACCAATGAGGTCAGTTTTCAGCCCATTACTTCGTTTCGCAATCGCTTCGACTAAGAAAATGGGACTGCAGTCGGCCAGGCCCCTTTTATTCGTCCAGCAGGTGACTGAGACCCAATTCGTGAACGACTGCAGTCACAACCTGCAGGTCATCTTCAAATCCTGCCATTGAGTGATTGTCATCCTGCCCGTCCTCGGCAAGGACGAAATAATTGATAGCCAGTTGAGTAAGCCGGTGTCGCTGCTCGTCAGGCTCATCGGGAAGTGCATCAAGAAGTTTCCAGCAAAGCGCAGCAATGCGTTTGGCAACATCATGATCGAAAAACTCGTCACTCGATGAGTGTGCGTCGAGCACCTCGACGTATTGTTGTAACTCGTCCGAAAGAACCTTTACCGAAACCAGCGCCTCTGCCGCAAGTTGCTCGGCGATGCGGCGCGTATTCGGTTCAAACTGGGAGAATTGCATATCGATAGTCTTCACTCCGTCCTTTTATTAAAAAACTGGTGTACCAGATGATAACGCAGTCGGTGCTTCAGGACTGACTCAACGGGCCTGCCGATCACTGGTCGCCCAATTGAACTTTCGTGGCATTTGCCAGGTAGATGCCGTTAAAGAGCAGTTGGAATGTGCTGTGCGACTGACCGCGGAACAGGATTTCCGGGGTAAACATGTGTAAGTCCCCGTCACCGACTTTGGCGCTGGCAATTGCAGTGCCGCCATACAGCTTTTCCTGTCCCCAGGCCCAACCTGACCTGAGCGCGTCATCATCATCAAACCAGCCGATCTGTGTCACGCCTTCTTTGTCTGCGTTGGGCCTGAGGCGCAGGACCGGACTGGTGCGCTGAAAAGCGATGTCCGTGCGTTCATTCAGCCCATAAGCGAGTGGATTCGATGTGTCGACCCGGATCTGCAGGATGGAGCCTGGCGCGAAAAATTCGTGCGGTTCCAACGGCACACCCGCACCGTCAACCAGGTGATTGGCGACGGGAAGTCCCAGGTTTTCTGCCAGGCTGGTCGAGGTTCCGATGGTCAGGACGGTGTTTCCGTCGCGTAAATAATCGGCCAGTTGCGGCACGGTCTTTTCATTCGTTACCCATCCAAGATGTTCGCGATATTCTGCTGGAACTGAGCTGGCTTCCGGTTGCTTATCACGATCGTCACGATCTTCCGCTTGCACGTCTTCTGCCGGGATGGCATCGGTTACGAAGACCAGCGCGTCGAATCTGTCGTCCAGGGCGCCCTGGTCCAGCTCCTGTGGGAATACCCGTGTATAGGGGAATTCGAATCGTTCAAACAGCCACCGCGTCCAGCCGGAGGGCATGGAGCCGCCATAGCGATCCCAAAGACCCACACGCACGGGTGCCAGCCTGTGGGCTGAAGTATTGGGTCTTGTCGCGGTGCCATCGACGGGAATTCCAAGGCTAACCGCCATTGCCGACAGGTCTGCGCTAACGCCATCTCCGTCCGGAACGTAAATCGTGCCAACAGGATAACGTTCCCCATTCGCTTCGATGGATTCATCCAGCCAATAGACTTCATGGCCAGCCGCCAATAGTCGGTTGACTGCAACGACAGAATCATTAACGCCATGATCAAGCAGATAACCACTCGCACCAACCATAAACCGGACCTTGCCCGGCAATGGCATCGCCAGGCCTTCTACCTTCTCAAACGGACCGTCAAATCCCTCCAGGATGCGATCGAATTCGACACCCATCTGAAAGGCCAGCGTATATCCGGCGCTATCATAGGGAGGAACCGGCGGGCCACCTTCATACAGGAATTCATCCGGATGATCCTGTGGCTCAAACATATCCATGATATGCGGCCGAAACGCCTGCGCCGATTTGACGACAAAGGAGCCAGCCGGATAGGCCTTGCCCTGAACCGTAAAATCCGCCGTCGCCTGGTGAATTGTAATGCCGTTCTTTACCAGCGTATTCAGGAATTTAACGGCGGTCGGAAAATCTTTTTGATCAGATGGAAGGATGAAGCCGCGCGGATCCCGTTTCCCGGGCGGACGCAGCATCGCCAGGTAATCCTTGGAAACACCCTCTCCGCGCCGTCGAAACGTATGTTCGATCATCGCCGCATCTTCGCCGCCCGCTGCGCGAATCTTGTTCTCGATGTCTTCGACCATGCGGGGTCTTACAGTCCAGCTGTCCTTGTTGCCGGCCTCAATCATGTTCATGCCCATGCGCCAGCGATTAAATAGCAGCGTTGATCTGTTGCGCGACGCATAATCGAGAACCGCCCGGTTCAGAGTCAGCGAATAATCGATGGCATCCGCGAAGTGCCACTCTCCGGGTATGTGCGGCATGGCGAAATCATTCATAGCAAGCTGGTTGCTTGGGTAAAAGGCGAGTTCCATCGGGGTTGGATGGCCCTTCATTTCTGTCAACATGCCGATCTGATTATGAAAATAGCCGATGGTGCGGATATTGCCATTAAAGTAGGCGGAGTAATTTGCGTACGCACGTGATCCGCTACCCGGCTTGCCTTCGGCGACGAGGCGCAAATTCATCGCGAGACCAAGGGCGCTATTGCCGAGTGTCACCAGCGGATCGTAATTCAGGTTTGGCGGATCGCGAAACGGTGGCACGAAAACAATAATGCCCGCGGGTCCGGTCTGGTGATGGTTGTACATCATCTGCGGGAACCATTCCTGGAACATGATCCGGTTTATGTTCTCGGTCTCCGGCTGGTTCACCATGTATGAGTCGCGATTGTTGTCGTGCCCGATATATTTTTGGTAAAGCCGCGGAATATCGTTATAACCGCGTTCCTCGGGATCGTTCTTGCGCATATACCAGTCGGAAACCAGCTCCATCCCGTCCGGGTTGGCGTGCACCAGCAGGATTATGGCGTCATCCAGGAAGCGCATGGTCTCGGGGTCTGTCGCACTCGCCAGCATATGGATGGTCCGGGTCAATTGATGGGCACCCAGCGTTTCGGTTGCATGCAGGCCACCGTCGATCCACACGACGGCCTTGCCTTCCTCTGCAAGCGCACGTGCAGTTTCCTCATCAACGCCTTCGGCATGCGCGAGTCTTGCCGAGATGGACTTGTAGTGATCCAGTTTTGCGTGGTTTTCCGGGGATGTGATGATGGTCATCCACTGGGTGCGGCCTTCAGCCGTCGGCCCCATGGCGACAAGTTTAAGACGCGGTGACTCGCTCTCGAGTTTTTTGATATAGGCCTCAAACTGCGTGTAATTGATCAGCTTGTAATCATCACCGACCTGATGGCCGAATTGCCCTGTCGGGCTGGTTACGGTTTCCTGCGCGTTCGACAGACCTATTGATACGCTGTAAAGGATGCCAGCAAGCACCAATCCCTTTGCAAAACTCTTCATGCACCACCTCATTAGTATTTACTCCAAACAACCCCAAACCCTGGCTATGCAGATGCCATTAACGAACAACCAGAAAGCGCCGTGCGATTGGCCGCTTTGCATTGCGGCTCATTCAGCTGATCTTAGCGTAATCGCCGCGTCCCGGTCTGTAATCATATAGGGCAAGAAAGGGGCCGAACCTGATTAGCGACATCGTCTCATTCGTCGTCAGCTGGGTAATGTGGGCATCCAGAGTAACCTTAAGCACGGTGCGTGCGGACTAACGCTATGGCCTGCCGACGTGCTTATCGACCTTATCTTGCAAAAACGGGTCGATAGAAGCGCCTGTTGTCGTGCCACCATTCGGATTCGACCCCCCCGGCGATGCCACAGGTATAATTCGTGTAAACGGGGGACATTATGAACAGAGCAATAATCCTTTTGGTTGTCTTTTTCGCTTCCAGTCTTGCGCACTCGAGCGAGCATAACGACCTGATTGACCTATTCAAAGAATGGCGCGCGTTTGAGAATCCGCCTCTGCGCGATGGCGCACCAGACTATACCGTCGAAACCTTTGAACGCCGTTACGAGGAATTTCTCGAACTCCGCTCCCGATTGAACGCGATGGATCCCGAAATGTGGACAATTCCAGAGCGAGTTGACTGGCACCTGGTTCGGGCCGAAATGAATGGCTTCGACTTTAACCACCGCATTCTCAAACCCTGGGCACGAGACCCTGCTTTTTATGACACCGTCTGGATGAACCGCAGCGACGTGCCTGCACATGAAGGTCCGACAAATCACGCCGTTGTCGAGATATGGACCTATGACTTTCCGTTGACCGATGACGAGGAAGCGCGCCTCACTAAAGAACTCGGCGCTATTGCGCCATTGATGGCCCAAGCGCAACAAAACCTGATCGGTAATGCACGTGACCTTTGGATCACGGGCATTCGCGACGTTCGCTCCCAAATCGATAAACTTGACCAAGTGCTGAAGATGGCCGGCGGCGGAGCCGGCAATGCTTTGCGCAGCGTCATAGCAGATGCGACAGCAGCTACTGCGACGCTTGTCGACTACCTGGAAGCCGAATCGCATTCCAAGACGGCTCCATCCGGAATCGGTAAGGAAAATTACACCTGGTACCAGCAAAACGTGCACCTAGTGCCACTCACCTGGGAAGATGAAGTTAGCTTGCTCAAACGGGAGCTGGATCGTGCCTGGTCGTCGCTGAAACTCGAAGAGCAGCGAAACCGCGATTTGCCATTGCTGGTTGCTGCCAGTAATTCCGAGGAGTACCAGGCGCTGGCTGAAGATGCAGTTGACCGCATCATCAATTTCCTTGGCGAGAAACAAATTCTCACTGTTACTCCTTATATGAAACCTGCAATTTCCGCGCACATGGGCGCGTTTATTCCAGAGGAGGAACGCAACTTTTTCTCAATCGCCGCGCACTACGATCCAGCGCCGCTATTCACACACTTCTATCACTGGATGGAACTTGCGCGCATGGACCTGGAACCACACTCGAGCCCGGTCAGGCAAGGTGCGCTGCTGTACAACATTTTCGACAGTCGCAATGAAGGCACCGCAACGGGAGTAGAGGAGATGTTTATGCATGCTGGTCTCTACGACGACCGGCCACGATCGCGCGAACTCGTGTGGATCATGCTAGCGCAACGCGCCGCCCGAGGATTAGGTTCGCTATATGCCCACGCCAACGAGATGACGATGGAGGAAGCGGGTGGTGTCCATCAAAACTGGACGCCCCGCGGGTGGATGAAAACGGAAAAGGAGTTGCTTGTCTTCGAGCAGCATTTGTATTTGAGACAGCCCGGCTACGGTACCAGTTACATTACTGGCAAATACCTCCTTGAACGTGCGCTCGCAGATTTCGCCAAACAAAAGGAAGAACGTGGCGAGGAGTTCATAATGAAAGACTTTTTCGATCAACTGAACATGATCGACAGTATTCCTATTTCTCTCGCACGGTTTGAGATGACCGGCCTCGACGACGAGATCACAATGATGATGGACAAGTAGTTGCTTGCCGTGTTCCTGGAAAGAAACCGCCAATCTGACGCAATACCGAGCTTGAGTTAACAGGGCCGAGTCGAAATTATAGCTGTCGCATAGAAACTGCGGTTCGACCCCGCTTTGCGGCTGTGGAATCGACTCAGTCTGTCACGCCGAACGGGATGCGCTGCAACGCAAGTTGTCCATTACTCATCACGAGCAGGACATCTTCCAGTACGCGAAGATTCTCAAGCGGGTTGCCCGGCACAACAATAATGTCGGCCTCATACCCTTCCACAATACGGCCGGTACGATCATCAACTCGCAACAATTCTGCAGAATTCACGGTGCCCGCCTGCAGTGCCTCGAAATGACTCATGCCGATTTTTGCGAACGCTTGAATCTCCATGGAAATGCGATTGATGGATTCCGCTTCGTAATAGTTATCTGCGCCGGTGGCAAATTTCACGCCAAGCTCATACGCCTCACGCATCACTTTTTCCAGTTGCGGCACCATGTGCCTGCCACGCAGGCGTAATACGTAGTTGAATCGCTCCTCGACCAGATCCACGATGGTCACGTGGGTCGGCACGAACCAGGTACCGCGTTCCTTCATTAACTGCAGTGTTTCGGTGCGCATGTAGGTCCCATGCTCGATACTCCTGGCCCCCGCGAGCACTGCCGCGCGCGCCCCTTCATCGCCATGTGCATGCACGAGCACCGGAATATCGTGTTTTGCAGCCTCGTCCACCACGATGCGCAACTGCCGCTCCGTGTAGACCTGTTGCCGGGGATCTGTATCCGGCAATCCCGCTCGTTGCGTGCCACGCGTCTTGATGACATCCACGCCGCGATCGATGTTGATATTGACGAGTCGGCGCAGTTCTTCGTCACTGTTAACGCCGTCGAACAACTCAGCCAGGCGCGGATCAGCAAGCGCGGATCTGCCGAGGTTCGGTGTTACGAACACACCGGCGGCGAGGACTTCCGGCCCGGCCAGTTTGCCACTGCGGACCAGTTCGCGCAGTGCGACGTCCTGGTAAGCACTCACACTGGCAGTGCGAACCGTCGTGACGCCTGAATCGAGCGCTCGCTTTGCCCGCTCGATCGAATCGATGTGTGTGTGAACGTCGAACATGCCAGGCATCAGAAAATTGCCTTCGACGTCGATGACCGTGTAATCGCGCGGTACGTTAACGTCACCGGTCTCGATGCGCTCGATACGTCCGTCGCTGACCAGGACGGTTACGTTCTCGGTGATTGCATCATTGACGCCATCGAACAAGTTGGCATTCGTCAGCGCATAGGAACCGTCCGCGGCAAATGTAGGATACGCCATGAACGCCACTGCCAGCGCAGCTACAACAACAAGCTTGTTTTTATTCATATCATGCTCCCCCTGGAACTCATTATTTGTACACGGCACAGCATTTCAGGTAAAGGTTATGCTCGCCGCCAATGGCCCGATGCGCTTTTGCGCCTCTGTGACCCGGGATTTTAGCTCGGCCCAATCCACACCGATCATTTGACCGTTGCGTTTGCGCGCCTGACCTGCGACCCAAACACTATCGATGTCGGGCAGTGACGCAAAATTCAATACGCGATCAGCCAAACTACCGAGCATCGCAAAGCCGATGCGATCGGTACGCAGCAATACCAGGTCGGCACGTTTGCCAACAGCGATAGTGCCGGTCACGTCGCCAAGACGCATTGCCCTGGCACCAAGTGCAGTGACGAAATCCAGCGTATCGTTCGAGTTGTAAGCTTGAGCGATTTCCGTGCCTTCGGGAGAAAGATAAAGATTCCAGAAAGCAGCCCGGGCATGTTCAAAATAATCCTGCGTCAGCGCCACGTTCACGTCGATGCCAACCCCGGTCGCGACGCCTGCAGCCCGTGCACGCCCATGTACCGACGGCCCGCGACTTGCGCTTGCCATATAGGGGAACTCACCCATGGCTGTCGCACACACCATACCCCCGGTATCACGCAACATTTTGAGTTCTTCGGCGGTGAGCCGGTTGGCATGGGCCAGGTGGTAATCCGGCCCCAACAGACCCGCCGCCTGCAGGTCGGGTATACCAGTATCCCGATACCCCATTGTGCCTTGCGGCGTTGGTTTAGCTGGCTTGTGCACATGTGCCGCCAACATCCTGACGCCCATGTCACGCACGCGGGTCCATTCTTTCCTGATGTCCTCGATACTGCTGCCCGTGCCTGAACTGGGAGCGAGACCAAGCTGCATAATGTCGGAACTGGCGGAGAAAACTTCCTTCTGGAGTCGCTCCGCAGTGGCCCAGTGTGTTTCAGTCGTGGCCGTAATGCGCTGCGCATCAGCCACCGACAGCGGCACAACATCGCCGGGTTTATAGGTCGACGATACGCCGAGCTGGAGTGCGAACCATCCACCAACTCCGGAATCTTTAACGCCCTCGCCCGCGGCCACCGCGTTTTCCGCATTGATATGGCCATGCGCATAATCTATCACTGAGGTTACGCCGGAATTGACTGCCATGAGTCCGCCTAAGTAACCTGCCAGGTAATGATCCTCGGGGTTCATGCTGACCATCGTTCGCATTTGCCAATCCCGATAGGTCGCATAGACGGCGGGTTGGGTTTTCGCCAATCTGCCGGCCTCAGTGCTTTGCCACAGGTGACGGTGACCATCGTACATGCCGGGCATCAGGATCATCCCGTTCGCCTCTATGACCTCGGCACCTTCGCTTGAAAGGCCCTTGCCAATGGCGGATATCCTGCCATCCTCGATCAGGACATCCGTATCCTGCATTTCCCGCAACATTGCATCCATTGTCAGCAAATCGGCACCACGGATTAGCGTGCGCTGTGGCGCACCTCCGGTTGCAATAGTGTCCTGCATGGCATTGGCTGAAGACGGCTTGCCAAAAATAGCTGACGTAACGGCGGCGGCTGACAAGCCAAGGAAATCTTTGCGGGTAATTTTGCTCATCGACTCATTCTGTTACGCCAAACGGGAAACGCTGCAATGCCAGCTGTCCGTTGCTCATCACGAACAGGACATCTTGTAGCACCTTAATATTCTCAAGCGGGTTACCAGGCACGGCGATTATGTCGGCTTCAAAACCTTCCACGATCCGACCGGTGCGATCATCAACCTGCAGTAACTCGGCCGCGCTCACGGTGCCCGCTTGCAGCGCCGCAAAATTACTCAGGCCAAAATTCGCGAAGATTTCAATTTCGAGAGAGATGCGGTTAATTGATGATTCTTCGTAAGAGGAATCCGCACCGGCGGCAAGTTTGACGCCAAGCCTGTGCGCCTCGCGAATTCCTCGTTCGATTTCCGGCAGCATGTGTCTGCCGCGCAGGCGCAGCACGTAGTGTTTATGCTCCTCCTCCAAATCGACGATGGTAATGTACGTCGGCACGAACCAGGTGCCGCGCTCCTTCATCAACTGCAGCGTTTCCGTGCTGAGATAAGTGCCATGTTCGATGCTGCGGGCGCCCGCGAGCACTGCCGCGCGTGCCCCGTCGTCACCGTGCGCATGCACGAGCACAGGCACATCATGTTTTGCAGCCTCGTCGACTATCGTACGCAACTCCCGCTCCGTATAGACTTGTTGCCGCGGGTCCGTATCCGGCAAACCTGACCGCTGCGTGCTGACTGTCTTGATAACGTCCACGCCGTGATCGATGTTGATGTTGACGAGTCGCCGCAGATCTTCTTCACCATCGACGCCATCGTAAAACTCAGCCAGGCGCGGATCAGCGAGCACAGCTGGGCCGAGATCCGGTATTACGAATACGCCTGAGGCAAGAACTTCCGGCCCGGCCAACTTGCCACTGCGAACCAGTTCGCGCAGTGCGATGTCCTGGTAAGCATTGACACCTGCAACGCGAACCGTCGTTACCCCTGAGTCGAGAGCTCGCTTTGCCTGCTCGATCGTATTCAGATGCGTGTGAACGTCGATCATGCCTGGCATCAGGAAATTACCCTCGACATCAATGACCGTGTAGTCGCTCGGCACGTTTACGTCACCGGTGTCGACGCGCTCGATTCGCCCGTCCCTGACCAGGACCGTCACGTTTTCGGTGACTGCGTTGTTGACACCATCGAACAGGTTCGCATTCGTTAGCGCATAGGGGCCGTCCGCGGCAAACACTGGATACGCGATAGCTGTTAGTGCCAGCGTAATGACGACAACGAGCCTCATTCTGTTCATTCTATATCCACCATAAAATCGGACACGTCTCAGGGCACAGGGCGCGGATGGCGAAGCCATTCGCCAGGCTCAGCGCCCTCGACAATCTCCCCCTCAGACAGTACGAGCACGCCATTGACGATCACAGTCGAAATGCCCTCAGACATCTGTGCCGGGTCCGCATAACTCGCACGCTCCTGAACAGTGGCCGGATCAAAGACCGTCACATCGGCATCCATCCCGATCTGTAGCCGCCCTTTTCTCGACATCGCAGGAATCGTCTGTTCGAGTCGCTCTGCCGGAAGCAGCGTAATCTTGCGGATTCCCTCCATCCAGTCCACGATCTCCAGCTCACGCACGAATCGCCCAAGGAAGCGACCGAACGTTCCTGTGCTACGGGGGTGTCCGCGGCCGTCCACCAGTCCGCCACCATCGGAGCTGACGATTCCCAGCGGACTCTTGAGACCCATAATCATCTCTTCTTCGGGGATAAACTCGGTCTGGACACTGAGCGACCCGGGCTGCGCCCTGAGTTCGAAGAAACGCGCCTCCGTCAGTCGCTCCTGGGTGTCGGCAACGTAAATGTCGGAATAATTCGCACCGCCAAACCGCTCCTGCCATCCCTCGTCGAACAGTGCCGACTGCAGCGTGGTCTGGTTGCGTGTCCATACGTGAAAGTCGAAGCCGACGTCAACGCCGTGGGCCGCTGCCCCTTCGATGAGTGCGATGGAGAGTGGCGCCGAGCCAACGGTAGACGAGATCAGGTGGGCCAGTTGTGCCTGCGCGCCCGTAGCGGCAGCGATCGATATCACCTCCATCGTCGCCAGACTCATCGTTAACGGGAATACGTTCCCCTTGTATCGCGCATGCAGGTGACAGGGCACACCTTCGGCAGCGGCTACCTCAAACAGTGCGAAGATCTCTTCGTACGACGCACCCGGTGTGTAGTTAATGCCGAAACCGATACCCACGGCGCCATCCCGGATCGCCTGCACTACCAGGGGGCGCATCGCATCGATTTGTTCGGGGGTAGCCGGCAAATAGCGATCCGTAGCACCGACCGCCTCACGAAGCGCCGAGTGACCCACCGTCGCCGCGTAGTTGACCATAGGACCCACCGCAGCGTGGCTATTTCTGTAGTCGGCAACGTCGAGCGGCCCGCCATGCATGCCCAGCACCGTGGTCACTCCATCACCGATCTTGAACTCGTGCGCCGCCCGATCAAACCTCATGCTCGCCAGGATGTCGATGAATCCGGGGGCCACGATCTGCCCGCTGGCATCGATGGTTCGACGGCCACGGATATCATCTACGGTGATCGCCTGGATCCGATCCTCCAGGATACCCACGTTGGCGATCTCGTCCCGGCCGGTCTCCGGGTCTATCACCCGCCCCCCGAGAATCACCACGTCATAGAGCTGTTGAGCAACGACCGGCGCCGGCAAAGTCAGGGACATGAGTAGCAAGGAGATTAGAAAACGGATGCGCATGTGTTGTACCTCTTACGAATTCTGACGGAATAGCTAAGCTAGCATAAGAATGTGATCGAACCGAATTATTCGATATGCGGATTCCGCTGTCGGCATTCATGCTTCCCCTCTGGAGGAAGCAGAAGCAGCAAAGCACCTTCGCCAATGGGCGAGTGCGACGGACCGTAGCGTTGAAACCGCAGAAGAGCTCGGACAGCAGTTGATCCGACACATTGATTCGGGTGCCGAAGAAAAGCTAACTGAAAGCGTGATAGCCCGTTTGTAACTCCGCGCGGAGTTGGCGGAAATTTACAACGGGCCTGGCGACATTGAAGGGACAATTCTATCGCTGCAAAGCGCGTATGAGAGCGGCACCGGGGTGCGGTCTCTCATGATTTGTGCCCGGATGAAACATCAAGTTGACTTGAGTAGCGCGCACTCGCCCGCTGGGCGGGCTCCTACAATGCTAATTAGTAATGTAGGAACCCGCCCAGCGGGCGATGCCCCAATTCCGCAATGTTAGATTAGGACACCCATTAATTTCTTCGTCCTGTTTCTAAAGGAATCTCGCGAAAGCTGACTGAGAAAATTGACGGCTGTCCCGAATTTGTCTTAAAAAGTAAACGCCCACCCTACCGTCGGCCCTACCTGGGACATATCGATTTCGTAATTAATGCCGTCGGTTGTGGTATCGCTGCCGATGTTGAGATAGCGGAAGCCGAACCAGATATTGTTAAGAGAACTAATTCGATACAGGGCCCTGAATTCGGTACTAAAGTCGCGGTCGTTGTCGCCGAAGACACCGATATCGGAATTCAGCATGATGCCCCAGTGGTCCGTGAACCAATGGCTAAAGTTGATACCGAAAAGGAAGTCGAAACTGTTGTCGTCCGTTACGGTGATTTGCTCGCTGATACCGTTACCGGCTCCTATACCAGCCTGAATATCGAGATCCAGCTTGGCAAAAACGTGCCGTACGCCGGTGACCAGGCGAACCTTTTCGTGCACCTGGAAGGACGCCAGCAGATCGTTCACGCCCATTTGAAGTTCTGTCTGAATGCGGGTATCAATCAGACCGGAGCGCGAATTTTCGTCCTCAACCCGCATGTAGTTGGTGCGGAACGCAAAACCATACGGCCCCTTGTTGGCGTATAACTCGCCCATAAAACCAAAGCTGAGACTTTCAAGGATGTCTTTGAATTCGATCGTGAAATCAATCGGTTCATCGCCGCGTATTTTACCGTGAATTTCGGGCGCCCAGATCATGGGAAAAGCAATGGTAAATCGCCACTGATTACCATCGTCTGGCAAAGGGTTGCCGGAATCAGCGCGCGCTGTTTCAGGGGCGCTTGCCAAAAGCAAGGCCAGGACAGTAACGGTGCGAAGTTCTTTCATCGAGCAACCTTACTTCAATAGTCGACCAATAGAGCACTGTCCCCTGACTCCACTATTTATTCTTGTAGACGACACCACCCTTCATCACGAAGTCGACGTCTTCAAGCTCGCTGATGTCATCAAGCGGGTCGCCGTGGACGGCAATAATATCGGCATAAAGGCCGGTCTCGATTGCGCCGACCTGGTCTTCCCAACCGAGCAGTTCAGCTGTCAGCGATGTGGCAGACTGTATGGCCTGTTCAGGCGTCATACCAAATCGGACAGCGCGGGCAAACTGCTTGCCGTTGTCACCGTGCGGGTAAACACCGGAGTCAGTCGCAAACACCACCTTGGCACCCATCTCGACCGCCAATGTGAAACTTTGCCGCTGGCGCGTACCAACCTCACGCTCCTTGTTGATGTTCTCTTCCGGAACACCGTTTTCCGCACCTCTCTCCAGCGTGTATTCGGTGTTGTAAATGTCCAGTGCGAAATAAGTGCCACGGTCCATGCCCATACGCACAGCCTCCTCGTCGAGGAAGCTTGCGTGTTCAATTGAATCAACGCCGGCCAGGATCGCGCGCTTGATGCCCTCGTTGCCGTGGGCATGCGCCGCAACTTTGCGGTCATGCGTATGGGATTCGTCAACGATGGCTTGCATTTCTTCAAGCGTGTACTGCGTCATACCGACTTTGGTGCCCTTGGAAAAAACACCGCCTGTCGCACAGAATTTCGTCAGGTCGGCGCCGTATTTGATGTTCTTACGTACTTGCACGCGAACCGCCCACGGGCCATCCGCAACACCATCGCCGCGTTCTTCAAACGATGAATTCAAAGAATTCCTGTCACAGTGCCCACCAGTAATACCAAGGCTTGGCCCGGAAACTGCCATTCGCGGGCCCGGTATTTCACCGGCGTTTATCGAATTGCGCAGGGCCACATCAGCATAATCACCGGCACCCACGTTTCGAATCGTGGTAAAGCCGGCCAGCAACGTCTTCTCGGCATTGACGACACCGCCGATGGTGGCGCGATGCGGAGACTGGAAGTAACCGGCAAAGAAATATTTGTCGAGGTTGCCGACAATATGCGTGTGCATATCCATCACGCCGGGCAGGACGAAAGAGTCGGACAGGTCGATGACCTCTGCGCCTTGTGGAATCGCTCCATCGCCGTCCATGAGCGCAACAATCCTGTCACCTTCGACAACAATCAGCACGTCCCGGGTGACATCGCCACTGCGCGAATCAAAGAGTGACCCCGCCTTGATGACCGTGATCTCCTGGGCTAACGCGGTGGTAGTCGCAAAGACCGACAAAAGTATGGCGCCTGCGAGGAATCCGATTTTGTTACGCATTTGAGCTTCCCGTTAATAAATCTGCTTATACGGGGAATGTAACAGACAGGCTGTTTGCGGTTCAGCTGATTTCGAATAAGTGGAATCGATTCAATACCAGGCGCTCCACAACACCGAATTTATTAGGGAGTCGAACCCACTGCTGTCCCATAATGGACGAGTTTCCTGGCGGTAGGCTGAAGCATTGGCGCGATTCGCCCGCTGGGCGGGCTCCTACAATTCTAATTAGTAA
>CAYOHF010000090.1:0-5859 GCA_964403695.1 uncultured Woeseiaceae bacterium
CGTCTCTCGCACGCGCTGCACTCGGCACAGAAACCGACAGTCCCGCCCCCTCATGAAATATTCAGGCTAGCGGATTTGCAACATTAACGATCGATCACCACGACGAACAAGGAGAAACAGAATGGTATTGTTTGCTGCAATTTCACGCAGTTGCTGCAGATTTTGTACCTGGCGCCGATTAACCGCAGTGATAACGTCACCGGCTAACAAACCACGTTGAGCTGCCGGGCTTCCCGGCTCAACTTCAGTCACTTCAATACCGCCAACGGCACTGGCTGACGAAGCTGCAAATTGTGCACCAAGTAAACCCGAATGAATCTCACTGCCGCTGCTATGCGCTACCTCCTGTTGCCCAAGCGTAGCGGTGACTGATTGCCGTTTGCCATCGCGTACGAATTCAATGTCGACATTTTCGCCGGAGCCTTTCAAGCCAATGGCATTGGACAGCCCGCGGCCATCGTCAATTTTCTTGTCGTTAACCCCAATGATAATATCGTCAACGTGCAGGCCGGCCTCTTCTGCGGCAGAACCGGGCTCAACAGCAGACACAAGCGCACCTCTGTCTACTTCTGCACCAAGTGCTTTCGCACTTTCTGCGTCAATAGTGTTGATGGAGACACCGAGCAAGCCACGGCGAACTTCACCGAAGTCGAGAATCTGGCGCATTACGGATCGCGCGATTTCTGACGGTACCGCAAAGCCAATTCCAACGTTGCCACCGGTGCGACTGATAATTGCGGAGTTAATGCCGACAAGCTCGCCGCGCATATTCACCAGAGCGCCACCCGAGTTGCCGGGGTTGATCGATGCGTCCGTCTGGATGAAATCCTCATAGCCATTGCGGCTGATACCGCTACGGCCCAGAGCGCTGACAATGCCCGAGGTTACCGTGTGACCGAGGCCGAATGGATTGCCCACCGCGATAACGAAATCACCAACTTCGACGTCGTCAGATTCGCCAATGGGCAGGTCAGACAGATTTTCCGGCTCTACTTTCAGGACGGCAATATCCGTGGCGGCGTCAGAACCAACAATTTCTGCATCCAGGGTGTCACCATTGAACAGTGAAATCTGAATCTTGTCCGCACCGGCAACCACATGGTGATTGGTTAGAATGTAGCCGTCTTCAGCGTTAACAATTACGCCGGATCCGGCACTGGCAATTTCCCTCGTGCCACCGCTGGAGCCCTCAGGTATGCCAAAAAAGCGCCGAAACATTTCGTCGCCATAAGCGGGTTGTGTGTCCAGCGTCTGGCTGACACGAATATTGACAACTGCCGGAGAAATTCGTTTGACGAGCGGTGCCAGGCTTGGCAACGGCTCGCCATCGACACTGTCAGGTAAAGCCGCATTGGCGAATGTCGCAAGCGACATCAGCAGTACGATCCAGTGGATTTGGTGCTGGCGTTTCATGGTCAAAAATTCCTCATCGGGGCATGGTTTTCAAGTAAGTAGCAACGTCTTCCAGGTGACTTTGCATGTCGAACGTAAATCATAGCTGTTTGGCAACAGACAAGGGAGTCTTTGCAAAAGTTCAACGTATCGTTCTCCATTTGCTACCCGGTATCTTTAACAAGATGCCGGGTAGCGAAGAATGGTCGCGCAATCGATCAGGCAGCAGCAACGGTTATTTTGCGTGCCTTGACCTGCTCCTGTTTAGGGATGACGATTTCCAGTATGCCATTGGCGCTTTTCGCCGATACAGCGTCCGGATTGGCAGTTTCCGGCAGCGAGAAACGGCGGTAGAACTTGCCGCTGCTGCGCTCCAGTCGCTGCATGCCGTCGACTTCTTCGCTGGTTTCCTTGTGACGTTCGCCCGACAGGCTTAAAACACCTTTTTCCATATTGACGTCGATGTCTTCTGCTCTGACGCCGGGTATATCAGCGCGCAGGACGAATCGGCCTTTCTCTTCAATAACATCGACCGCGGGCAGCCAGTCGGCGACACTACTACCGTCATCGGTATAGGCTGATAATGCGGATCGCCTGGTACCAGCCACGTCGAAGTCACGATGCAAAAGGTTGATCATATTCCACGGTTCAAATCTCGTAACATTCATATTTCGCTCCTCAGTATTTCTTCATTGCAGCAATTATGCGCAACATGCAAAAGCCTTCGTAAAAGCCTGGTTGCTGGCATAAATTGGGTCGGTGGAGCGCATTTCAAGGCCACAAAAAGCCGCAATTCATGCGAAAATAGCGCTGATTTCAAGCCGTTTTCGACTTGACTTAATACCACTAGATGTAGTGGCTGCTATTTTTTACGAAAGTGTCATTTTTTTCACTAATGAATTAAAGCACTTAGCGCACTAGCCATTGTAACTAGTTGTTATTTAAGAATAAAGACCTATAGGAAAATATCCAGCAAAGCCTTGACAGTCGGCGCTCGCAAGCATAATCTGTGCACTGCTGGCACAACATCTTGTGCCAACAATAACGAAAAATACAAGCCAATATTAGCACTCATCGCTAAAAAATATTTAGCGGAGAGCGGGAAACTATTCGCCCTGTAAAAAGGCGAGCAGGCACGGGAAAACGGGGGCTCCGCAGGGAGTTTAGGGAGTTTGGGACCAAATGAAGTCCGCAGTACATCTTGACGCACATTCAGTAACAGATATTACTTTCCAGTCAGCGTCACTGGATATCTGGCAAACAAAATACCAGCTCACAGCGAAAGATGGTGCAGTCGTCGACATGACGATTGATGACACCTATCAGCGAGTTGCGAAAGCGCTGGCCGATGTCGAAGTCGAATCTTTACGCGAAAAATGTGAAGAGGAATTTTTGTGGGCCCTGCGTAGCGGGGCGATTCCTGCCGGGCGAATTATTTCAAACGCCGGCGCCCGGGAGCATAAACCGGCAACCTCGACAATTAATTGTACCGTGTCCGGCACGGTGGCCGACTCGATGGACAATATTCTCAACAAAGTCCACGAAGCGGGCCTGACACTTAAGGCAGGTTGCGGCATCGGCTATGAGTTTTCGACATTGCGACCGAAGGGCGCGTATGTGACTGGCGCCGGTGCTTACACATCCGGACCGCTGTCGTTCATGGATATCTACGACAAGATGTGTTTCACGGTGTCCTCGGCGGGTGGTCGCCGCGGCGCGCAGATGGGAACATTTGATGTGGGTCATCCCGACAGCCTGGAGTTCATTCGTGCTAAACGCGAAGACGGTCGGTTGCGGCAGTTCAACCTGTCACTCCTCATTACCGATGAATTCATGCAGGCGGTCAAAGCGGATACGGACTGGAAGCTGGCCTTTCCGATTACACCGAAAGAGATGCGGGAGGACGATCTCGACATCAAAGACGAGGGTCAGTTCGTCTGGCGCGAGTGGCCGGAGCCGGATAATTATGTGCGCAATGAGAGCGGACAGGTTGCCTGCAAGATATTCAAGACAATACCGGCGCGTAGAGTATGGGATGTCATCATGGCATCGACTTACGACTTCGCAGAACCTGGTTTTGTTCTGATCGACAAAGTCAACGAGATGAACAACAACTGGTTTGCGGAAAACATACGCGCAACGAACCCGTGCGGTGAACAGCCGTTGCCACCCTACGGATCCTGCCTGCTGGGTTCAGTTAACCTGACAAAATTTGTGTTTGAGCCGTTTACAGAAGAGGCGCGGTTTGACTGGAAGGGATTCCGTAAGCTGGTCAAAGTATTCACGCGTATGCTCGACAATGTAGTGGAGATCAATGGTCTGCCACTGCCGCTGCAGCGCGAAGAAATTCAACGCAAACGACGCCACGGGATGGGTTTCCTGGGTTTGGGGTCAACGATTACGATGCTGCGCATGAAGTATGGTGAAGCGGACGCGGTTCGTTTTACGGAAGAAGTCGCCAAGCAGCTGGCGCTGGCCGGTTGGGAGACAGCGCTGGAGCTGGCGAAGGAAAAAGGCCCGGCGCCGATCATGACGGAAGATTTTGACGTTACCAGCGAAATGCTGGCCAAACGACCGGAGATGTCCGCTGACGGTTATAAAGTGGGCGACAAGGTACCAGGAAGAATTTTGCATAGCCGCTATAGCCGGTATATGCAAAAAATCGCTACAGAGGCCCCGGAACTGGTTGCGCAGCTGGCGAAGGTTGGTGCGCGGTTTACGCATCATAGTTCGATCGCCCCGACCGGTACGATCTCGTTGTCACTGGCGAACAATGCCAGCAACGGCATTGAGCCGAGTTTTGCACATCACTATTTCCGCAACATCATCCGCCAGGGCAAGAAGACGAAAGAGAAAGTGGATGTATTTTCGTTCGAGCTGCTGGCATATCGCGAATTGATTAATCCGAATGTGATGCAGGCTGACAATGCAGCGGACAGCGATTTGCCAGATTACTTCATAACAGCAGAGGACGTTTCTCCAACGGCGCATGTGGATATCCAGGCGGCAGCACAGAAATGGATAGATTCTTCGATATCGAAAACTGCGAACGTTCCAACGGACTATCCATACGAGGATTTCAAAAACATTTACCTGTACGCCTATGAGCAGGGACTCAAGGGATGTACGACATTCCGTTTCAATCCCGAAGCTTTTCAGGGCGTGCTGGTCAAAGAGAAGGATCTGAAGAATACAGAGTATTCGTTCACGCTCGATGATGGTTCGATAGTAGCGCTTAAGGGCGATGAAGAGATCGACTATGACGGCGAGATACATACGGCGGCGAATTTGTTCGACGCGCTCAAGGAAGGCTATTACGGAAAATTCTGAGGTAAACAGAATTTCTCAATCAAAAGGAGAGTCCTGACAACATGAGTCAGAGTCAGGTTTGGAAAAAACGATCAACAGGATTGGTCACCGAAATCAGGAACCAGGCAAAAAGTTGGCTGGGGTCGAATGGTAAACGCCAGTTAATGGTGGCTGCAACAGGCAACAGGCTAAGAGCCGGTCTGAAACGGCGTAAGTTTTAAGGAAATATGAAGATGAGCAGGATCAAG
Source organism: uncultured Woeseiaceae bacterium (assembly GCA_964403695.1). Classification (GTDB taxonomy): domain Bacteria; phylum Pseudomonadota; class Gammaproteobacteria; order Steroidobacterales; family Woeseiaceae; genus SZUA-117. The sequence continues at coordinate 4,950 of CAYOHF010000090.1, forward strand.
ATTGACAAGAAAATAGTTGGCTATGCCGTCAATAAGGCGGAGGAAAGTACTGCAGAGGCACCGCGCCCGGAATTTCGTCGTGAAACGATTGATGGTGGTGCAGAAATCATTCGTATGCACGAGAAGCTCGAGCGTCCGGAGATGCTGGTTGGCTCAACTTACAAAGTTAAAACGCCGATATCGGATCACGCGATGTACGTGACGATTAATGACATCATACTCAACGAGGGCACAGAGCATGAGAAACGCCGACCGTTTGAGATTTTCATAAATTCGAAAAACCTAGATCATTACCAGTGGATTGTCGCACTGACACGAATCCTCTCTGCCGTTTTTCGTAAGGGCGGAGACGTTACCTTCCTGGTCGACGAATTGAAGGCTGTTTTCGATCCACGCGGCGGTTACTGGCAGCCGGGTGGCAAATTTATGCCGTCCATAATTGCAGAACTCGGCCACATTGTAGAGAAACACCTTATATTAATCGGACTGTTATCCACCCCGGAGCTGGACGCGGGCCAGCAGAAACTGATTGCGGAGAAACGCGCTGAATTCGAAGCCAGCAGCAAGCAACGGGACGCGTTCTCGAAAAGCACCTATCCGGAAGGCGCACAGCTCTGTGCCAGGTGCAGCACGGCTGCAGTGATAATGATGGATGGGTGTAAAACCTGCCTATCCTGCGGCGACTCCAAATGCGGCTGAAAACGGTTGAAAACGACTGAGGCGGCCTGAGGCTTCGTTAAGTTCTGGCCGAAAATGCTCACGTACTTTGTGTACGCTGCGCTTTTCGGCCCAGTTCGCCTGATTATTTCGAAAGCGAGAAAAGGGCAATCGCGAACTGACATTTATTGCACTAATGAGCAATTGGCACTATTCCAGTTCGCTCTTCAGTAAAGAACAGGCAAAATGAGCC
>CAYOHF010000090.1:5959-14052 GCA_964403695.1 uncultured Woeseiaceae bacterium
GAGCAATTGGCACTATTCCAGTTCGCTCTTCAGTAAAGAACAGGCAAAATGAGCCGACTGTAGTAATATCTGGCGCCGTGACTCTTTCAATTCCTGATTTTAGCCGTGCCAAAGTTCTGGTTGTCGGCGACGTAATGCTGGACAGGTACCTGTTCGGCGGTACGGGGCGTATCTCGCCTGAGGCGCCGGTTCCGGTCGTACACGTTCGTGAGACTGATGATCGGGCTGGTGGCGCAGCCAACGTGGCGGTCAACCTCGCCAGCCTGGGTGTTACTACGACGCTAATGGGCCTTGTTGGCGAAGACGATGAGGCAGCGGTGCTGGCATCGATTCTCGGGCAACAAAATATCGATTGCCGTTTTACGTCGATTTCCGAATGGCCAACGACGACCAAAACACGTATCCAGAGTCGCGGTCAGCAGCTAATTCGCCTGGACCGGGAAGAGCCTGCGGTGTCCGGAAGTGACAAGCTTACCCAGGCGCTTACTAAGCGGTTGAAAAACGCGAATGCGGTCGTTCTGTCTGACTACGGCAAAGGCGCCCTTGCAGATATTGCCGCAATGATTGATGCCTGCAGAGGTGCTGGGTTGCCGGTACTTATCGATCCGAAGGGCAATGATTTTGAAAAATACCGCGGCGCGACTTTAATTACGCCGAATCAGTCCGAGTTTGAATCTGCAGCCGGAATCTGTAGCTCGGACGACGAACTGGTCGCACGCGCCAGGGAGATGGTCAGCGAACTGGACCTCATGGCGATTCTGGTCACCCGCAGTGAAAAAGGAATGTTGCTGGTTCAGGGTAGTGACGAGCCCCTGTTTCTGTCGACCCGAGCCAGAGAAGTATTCGACGTCACGGGTGCCGGTGATACGGTGATTGCAGTCCTCGCCGGTGCCCTCGCCAGTGGTGAAAGTCTGCAGGGAGCCGCGTCGTTGTCGAACCTGGCTGCAGGACTCGTTGTTCGCAAAACGGGTGCAGCAGCTGTGACACCTTCGGAAATCCGCGTCGCTTTGCATCGAAGGGGACAGGGTGGTCGGGGCCTGGTGGCGGAAGAAGAATTGCAACCGCTTGTCGAAGAAGCGAAAGAACGAAACGAAACCGTTGTCATGACCAACGGCTGTTTCGACATTCTGCACGCAGGACATGTTGCCTATCTCGAAGAGGCGAAAAGCCTGGGTGATCGCCTGATCGTCGCCGTTAATGACGATGACTCGGTCCGCAAGCTGAAAGGTGAGTCGCGCCCGGTCAATGCACTGGAAGATCGTATGGCGGTTCTTGCCGGGCTGGCGGCCGTCGACTGGGTTGTGCCCTTTTCCGAAGACACACCGACGCGACTCATTCAGTCCTTGTTGCCGGATATCCTGGTTAAAGGTGGCGATTATCGCAGCGATGAAATTGCAGGAGCAAAGGACGTGCTGCGCAACGGTGGTGAGGTTCGTGTTCTTGCTTTTCGCGAAGGTCATTCGTCGAGCAGGATAATTGACAAACTTGGTCGCTAATCCGCCAGGTTGGGTTTTGGTCTTTAGCTACCTGGCCGCCTGACGATGCGCTTCGCCTATGCCGTTCTGACCTACCTGTTATTGCCGGTGTACGCGTCTTACTGGGCCTTTCGTGGCCTGGGAAATCGTACTTACTGGGATCGTTTCGGGCAGAGATTTGGTCTCGGTTATCCCAAATTTGTTGCCGGTTGCATCTGGATTCATGCAGTGTCGGTTGGCGAAGTGCAGGCGTCTGTGCCGCTGATACGCTCGTTGATGAAACAGTTCCCTGAGCGGCAGATGCTGATCACGACAGTGACCCCAACGGGTGCGGCGCGGGTCAGGCTCTTGTTTGGAGAGTCCGTGGCACACAGCTACATTCCTTTCGAAACACCCAACTCAATAAGCAGCTTTTTCAATGCTGTCCGGCCTGAGATAGCACTCATCATGGAAACCGAGATCTGGCCAAACCTTTACCAGGAATGTGGGCGGCGCGAGATTCCCCTGGTCCTGGTCAGCGCAAGAATTTCACCCAAATCAGTCAAGAGTTATCGGAAATTTTTACCGCTTTTTCGCGACACGCTCTCCTACGGGATCGTTATTGCAGCTCAAACCCAGCTTGATGCGGATCGGTTTTGTTCACTTGGCGCTGCTCCGGAACGGACCTGGGTGACCGGTAATATCAAATTTGATATCGAGCTACCGGCTGACCTGATAGAGAAAGGAGCGGATTTTAGGCGTGACAATTTTGAAGGTCGACCAGTTTGGGTCGCAGCCAGCACGCACGATCGCGAAGAAGAGCAGATTTTGCATGCGCACGAGCTGGTCCTTAAGAAACTGCCGGATGCGCTGCTGGTCTTGGTGCCGCGACATCCGGAACGATTTGCTGCCGTTCGCACACTGTTGCACAAGCGCGGCCATAGATTCATTTCCAGAACGGATGGTTTGCCCTGCACCTCGGATACCGAAGTGTTGCTTGGAGATACAATGGGAGAGGTGCCGTTATTTTATGCAGCCAGCAATGTCGCATTCGTCGGTGGGACACTTGTTCCGGTAGGCGGACACAATCTTCTCGAACCTGCGGCGCTTGGGCTGCCGGTTGTCACCGGCCCATATCTGTTCAGCACGCAGGATATCGCGGACAAATTTGAGAAGCTGGGCGCGTCGGTCACCGTAAATAACGCCGGTCAACTGGCGACGGCTGTAGCAGACCTGTTCACTGACCGGGATTCGGCGACTGACATCGGCAATCGCGGCCGCGAGATCGTCATGCAAAACAAAGGCGCGCTGGATCGACTAATGCGCCTTCTGCAGCCGCTGTTGAAAAACGTACCATAGGCTAGCTGGTTTCGTTTTCTTCCTCAGCAATAACTTCTTCAGGTGGTCGCCTGTCGCTCAGAAAACGATCAATCTGCTCGAGGTCCTGCACTTCCAGATTACCGGCCGCCAGTTTCAGCCGCAGTACGTTGCCGATATAGGTATAGCGGCTTTGATAGAAGTTTGTAATGGCAATATACAAAGTACGTTGTGAATTCAGCACGTCCACGATCGTACGTGTGCCTACTTCGAAACCTGCCTGGGTTGCCTCGAGTGCCGTGCTACTGGACTTGACGGCCTGTTCGAGAGCATTGACCCGACTAATTTCAGACAATACACCGAGGTAGGCGTCGCGTGTCTGCCGTTCAGTTTCTCTCGCGACACGCTGTAATTGTTCTTTGCTGGCGCGATGTAAATATACAGCTTCGCGTACTCGCGATGATGTGCGACCGCCGGCGAAAATTGGCAGGGAAAATTCTATTCCAATTGAATCGTTCTGGTTATCCACTTCGAAATCCGGAAATGGAACGCCGTCGACGGTTTGATTCGTGATATCAGTATCCGATTCCTGATAGTTCGCCACCAATTCGATAGTAGGGTAGTGTCCTGTGCGTCGAAATGAGATTTCGTCTCTGGCGATTTCTTCGCTAAAGCGACTGGAAACCAGGCTCAGGTTCTGCCCCATCGCCAGGTCAATCCAACTTCCTTCATCAGACGGATTTGGCGATTGCAACGGAAAACCTTCGTCAGGTGCAGCTAACGTCGAAACATACTCACCTGTGATTTCCTGCAAGAAGCCCCTCGCTGTCGCCAGCTCGCGTTTGGCCTGAATTTCTGCAGCGACAGATATATCGTATGCCGCCTGTGACTCCTGCACGTCGGTGATGGCAATCAGTCCAACCTCGAATCTTTGCTTGGCTTGTTCGAGCTGTCTTGCGATAGCGAGCCGGTCGGCATGAATGGAAGTCAGCCTGTCCTCGGCACCAAGCACCTCGAAATAACGTACAACGACACGGACAATGAGGTCCTGTTGCGCCGCTTCAAAATCGATCTCCGCTTTAGCGACAAGTTTGCCCGCCTGTTTCAGGCCGACCACCTGGTCCCAGCGAAATAGTGTCTGGCGCAGTTCCGCGCCCCAACCAAAGGATTCGTTGTCCGATTCTGTTTTGGCGATGTCGACACCGCCCGGAACCTGAAACAGCGTACTGCCGGATCTTGATCCCTGTGTCCAGGACCCGCCTGCACTCAATTGTGGCAGCAGTAAACCCCGAGCTTGCGGAGACGCCTCCAGTGATGCCAGGCGTCGCGCTTCGGCCTCGTGAATCAGCGGGTCGCTCTGTAGCGCTTGTTGGTAAACCTCGAGCAGCGATTCTGCGTAGGCGGTTGCCGAGCCGCACAATCCTAAAGCGAAAGCTAGTAGATATTTGATTTTCATGAGTTTTTTGTTTCCTGGTGTTCGATAGGCAATTATCGCCCGCTGCTAGGTGTTATGGTCAACTATATCACTAAATCAGTCAAGTTAAATCCCGGAATATTGTACTTTCAGCAGACCTTGAATGATTCTCAACGTTCCCCGTACGGCGAAAATCGCGACCGCTGCCATCCAATTATTTCTTGTGGTTGTGATGTCTACCCAAAATGGGCTGACATTGATTAGATGCCCCTGTGCGTCATGTGGTTTCACTTCAGAAGAAAAATACCGGTTTTTCTGCAACGTTCACAAGCGCCGGCAGATCTGTTTCGAACAACGTTGTCATCTGTAAGTTCTGTTCTGCGTCACGGGTAACGAGTATTGCGTCTTTTACCGGAGAATTTCCGATGACTGCAAACAATCTGCCGCCCGGCTTTAGCGCTGTTATCAGCCGCTCATCCATTGCGCGCATCGATCCAGCGACAATGATGGCATCAAAATGACCTGGCGGAAGCTCATCCAGCATGTCCATGCATTGCAGCTCAACGTTATTGATACCAGCATCGGCAAGATTCTCTTTAGCCACAGCGATAAAATCACTATAGATATCGATGCTGAAGACTGATGCTGCGAGTTCAGCCAGACAAGCCGTAAAATACCCCGTGCCAGTGCCGACTTCCAACACTCTGTCTGTCGCGTCTAAAGCAAGCGCCTGGAGAATTTTACCCTCGGTAGTCGGCCGCAGCATGCACTGACCATGAGGCAGTGGAATTTCATCGTCTGCAAATGCCAGGTCGACAAATGCCGCCGGGACAAATTTTTCCCGGCCAAGTCGTCGCAGGACATTAACGATAAGCGGGTTGGAAACGTTATTTGTGCGGATTTGCTGCTCAATCATCTGGCTTCGTGCGAAATCGGTGTTCATTTCATAGTTACTCTGTAATTACTTGAAAAGTAAAACGTTTTCCTTGCCAGCGTCGGCTCTGCGAGGCACCGAAGACTTTCTGATCGCGTTACTGTTGTCGAATTATGGTGAATAGCCGCAGTGCGCCGCGGTAGCTGGGATATCCTTAAGCGTGCACACGAGAAGAATGCCCAAGATTGCCTCGAATCTCCAGCGTGGGAGATACCTAGCGAGGCCCTAATAATAACAAATGTCGTTGCACGGCATCATTTGTATGATGGCCGAACCGGGACAGAATAGACTTGCGCTTAGGTGGATTTAGAATTCTGCAAAGCGTGAGCATAATCGGAGAGCCAAGACCTCCGATACCAGGTAAAAAATGTCGTCGATCGTCGTAATTTTTCTACTTGCAGGCTTGTTATCAGTTGTACTGATCGCACTTGTCTTCCTGTGGCTGTATCAACGACGAACCAATGACCGGCTCGGCAGCCTCAATGATGAACTCGTCGCAGTATCCGGCGATGCGTCAGTAGGACGTCGACTGGCTGCTGGCGGTAGCGGTGATATCGGTGAGTTGACCAGAACAATTAACCGATTGTTTGATGCGATCGGCGAACGCGACGAAAAGATTCAGGGTAAAGACCGCTTGTTTTCAGACTTTGCGCGAACGTTGCCCGAAATAGTGCTGGTGCATGACGATCGAATACTGCTTGCGAATGAAAGTGCGGCGAGCCTGATCGGTATCAGCCCCGACCAGCTGGAAGGCAGAGACGTGGCCGACCTGGTAAAGCCAGCCTACCGGGCACTTTTTCGCAAGACTGCCACGCAACGTCTTGCCGGTGAGACCGCGCCGCGGCGCCTGGAAATTCAACTCATCAACGGCGATGAGCAGGGCCTCTGGGTTGAAGCGCAAAGCTCGCTTATCGAGTATCGCGGTGCTCGCGCAATTCTGACGATTGCACGCGATGTCAGCCACCGCAAGAATTTGGAAGTGTCGCTTAGTCGTAGCAAGCGGCAGGCACAGTACACGCTTGAATCGATTTCAGAGGGCGTTATTACGACGGACAACCAGGGCTGCATTGACTACATGAATCGTGCGGCGGAAACGATGGTTGGTGCAAATCGGGACGATGCTGCCGGACACAAGACGGGCGAGCTCTTCTCACTGATTGACGACGCAGATCGCAGGTCGCTTGGTGATCCCGTAGAGCGTTGTCTGTCGATAAGAAGACGCGTCAACATGGGTCGACGGGCGCTCCTGGTAAGCAAGGATGGAAAACAGGAACACTCGGTCGAAATCAGTGCATCACCGATTCAGGGGCCGTCTAATAGCATTTCCGGCACGGTCGTCGTGTTTCACGATGTTGGGGAAATACGTGGGCTAACGCAGCAAATGAGCTACCAGGCCACACATGACGCGTTGACCGGGTTAATAAATCGCCGTGAGTTTGAACGCAGACTCCAGGAAGCAATGGACTCCGCGCATGCACAAGAGGCAGTGCATATTCTCTGTTATATGGACCTCGATCGATTCAAGGCAGTCAATGACAGTTGTGGCCACATAGCCGGCGACAACATGCTGCGTGAAGTCTCGAGCCTGATCAAAGAGCAGGTGCGCGACTCAGATTTCGTCGGCCGCCTCGGTGGCGACGAATTTGGCACGCTGTTGATGGGTTGTCCCATCGATAAAGCACAGCAGATTGCGGCCGACATTTGCAACGCGGTTGCCGATTATCGGTTTGTCTGGAAAGACAAGATTTTTAACATAGGTATCTCTGTCGGGCTCGTACAAATCAGCCTTGCCAGCGGTACTTTGCAGGATGTAATTAGTGCTGCAGATTCGGCGTGTTACGTGGCGAAACAGCGCGGGCGAGGCCAGGTCCATGTGTACTCTGCTCGTGACGAAGCGATTGCTCGCGATCGCGGTGATATTCAGTGGCTGCGGCAATTGCAAGACGCGCTGCACGGGGGCAAGTTCGAGCTTGCGATGCAACCGATAATTGCCACCGGCAGTGGTGACGGCAACGGACCGGCAGTCGAGGTCTTGATTCGCATGCCGGATGAGCGTGGTCACCACACCAATTCGGCCGATTTCCTGCGCTCAGCAGAACGCTATCAATTAATGCCGCAGATCGATCGCTGGGTTGTCAATGCGACACTCGGCGCCATTAACGCGCACGAGATAAAACTGGCGAGCAATCGCAGCTGCGCAATAAACATCTCCGGACAGACGCTTGGGGATGAAGGATTCCTCGACTTTGTGGTGGGGGCGCTTGATCACAGTGGTGTATCACCGGGTAGCGTATGTTTCGAAGTTACCGAAAGCGCTATTTCAACAAACGTGCAATATGCGCAGCGTTTCATTGAGGTGTTGCACGGCATCGGCTGCGAATTTTCCCTTGATGACTTTGGCAGCGGCCTCGGTGCGTTTTCGAACCTGAAACACTTGCCGATTGATTACCTCAAGATCGATGGTTCCTACACACGCAACCTGAGTTCCGACCGGGTGAACCAGGAAATGGTTGCAGCGATGATAAAGCTGGCCCGAACAATGAATTTTAAGGTTGTAGCAGAGCAGGTAGAGGAACAGGAAGATTTCGACTGGCTGCGCGACAATGGTGTAGATTTCGTCCAGGGCAATTTCGTCGATCCACCAGCACCACTAGGCACAGGAACGACAGGAACCTATCGCGCCCTGACATAATAGCAAAAAGCACGCACTCAAAAATCGTAGCCAACTCCCCTCACTTAAAAACCTAAAAACTGTAGCAAAGCATCGTAGGAGCCCGCCGTACGATAGATACCTAATTTCAAACTTTGAGATTCTCGATCTATCGGCACGGGCGACAAACATTTAGGGCATAGCCCTAAATATTTGCAAAACATCAACTCACCACACCCGCACAAAAAATGGCACCTGCCAGGCGAAAATCGAACACGAAAATCCAGCATTCATCGCCCGCTGGGCGGGCTCCTACAAGAGATT
>CAYOHF010000091.1:0-13909 GCA_964403695.1 uncultured Woeseiaceae bacterium
GTATCGGCGCTGTGTCATCTTGAGCCTGTTGAACTGGCTTTGGCTGCTCACAATTTCGGTAAATTGAGGATTGCGGCCCAAAACTTCGTAAAAGCTATCGACAATTGCATCGATATTCGGCCGAATAACAAATGTTTGCAGTTCGTGCGAGAGTTGCACGCTATTTGGCTCGCTGAGCCCGATCATGCTCAGCCGAACATTAATTCCTTCAGTATCAAAACCGAATCGTTGACATAAAAAACGTTCCATAACCGTCGACCACCACAAGCGACAGTAAAATCATAACGCCATGCGTGAAAGCTGGTAATACGTATATGACGATGCGGACGAGAGAAGCAGAGGTCAATTCAGGCTCCTGTATTCGCCATGTGCCGAACAAATGCGATAATCAGGTCTTTATACGAGCAGCGAGCGTGGTGGTAAATGAAGATTTGGGTGGACGCAGACGCATGCCCGGTTGTGATCAAGGAGGTCCTGTTTCGGGCGGCGGAGCGCACCGGGGTATCATTGACGCTGGTGGCAAACCAGGCTCTGAACACGCCACCTTCGCGCCATATCACTACACTGCAAGTGCCGCAGGGATTCGATGTTGCTGACAATGAGATCGTCAAAAGGATGGAGGCCGGCGATCTCGTTATAACCGGGGATATTCCATTGGCAGCGGAGGTGATCGAGAAAGGTGGGCAGGCACTCAGTCCCCGCGGTGAGCTGTATTCCCCTGAGGACATTCGCGGTCGTCTGACAATGAGAGATTTCATGGACACGATGCGATCCAGCGGCGTAGATACCTCGGGTGGACCACCACCACTGAATCATGGTGACAGGCAGTCTTTTGCCAACCATCTGGATACGATATTGACCAGGAATGCCAATTAAACCTGGACTGGCCAACCCCGATTAAGTCGCAAAATCAATAAATAAGCCTTTCATTCTCGAAAACAGCTGTTATAGTCCGCTGCGTTCTGGCGCACTTCGGTCTGCGCCAATCACTCCGCCCCGCAAATCCGCGGCTTCCGGAGCCAAACCTAGAACACCCAGCCTGGACCGAACCATACCCGACGGAAGTCGCGTAACTGGTCAGGCGACCTGGAGTACAAAATCAATGTTATTTAACCAACTCGGCCTTTCGGCTGAATTGCTGCGCGCGATCGATACACAGGGTTACCAAGAGGCGACCCCGATCCAGCAGCAAGCCATTCCCCTCGTTCTTGAAGGGAAAGACATACTTGCCGGGGCACAAACCGGCACGGGCAAGACAGCCGGCTTCGCTGTGCCTATCTTGCAGCAATTGCAAAACACACCGGGCAACCGGCGCACGGTGCGGACCCTGGTCCTGACACCAACACGGGAACTGGCGGCCCAGGTAGGCGAAAGCTTTCGTGATTACGGTCGCTACCTGCCATTTCGCACGGCAGTTATCTTCGGTGGCGTGAGCATCAATACACAAAAATCGAAATTAAAGCAGGGTGTCGACATTATTGTCGCAACGCCCGGGCGATTACTCGATCACCTGCAACAGAAAACGATAGACCTGTCGAACGTCGAAGTGCTCGTTCTTGACGAGGCGGATCGCATGCTCGATATGGGCTTCATCCGCGATATTCGCAAGATCTTCAAGTTCCTGCCGAAAGAGCGGCAGACGTTATTGTTTTCCGCAACGTTTTCGAACGACATCAGGAAGCTCGCAGCAGACATGTTGGATGAGCCCACCGAGATTCAGGTTGCCACACGCAACACGGCAGCAGAACGGGTAACGCAAGTCGTGCACCCGGTCGACAAAAGACGCAAACGTGAGCTTTTGTCACACCGCATCGGCACAGAGAACTGGGAGCAGGTGCTGGTATTTACCCGCACCAAACATGGCGCGAATCGTCTTGCTGAGCAATTGACTCAGGATGGTATCGAGTCAATGGCGATCCACGGTAACAAATCGCAAGCTGCGCGTACGCGTGCACTGAGTGACTTCAAAGCCGGCCGCGTTCGTGTCCTGGTAGCAACGGATATCGCCGCACGTGGGCTCGACATTAACCGGTTGCCGCATGTCGTCAACTTCGAACTACCCAATGTACCCGAAGACTATGTGCATCGAATCGGACGTACGGCACGTGCCGGGCATGAGGGTCATGCTGTATCACTGGTTTGCGTCGATGAACTTAAGCTGTTGCGCGATATTGAAAGTGTCCTGAAGTGCGAAATCGAGAAAGTTATCCTTCCCGGTTATGAAGTGGATCCCCGCATCAAAGCAGAACCCATCCAGAACGGGCGGTCGCAACGGCAAGGCAGGAACAACAACGGCGCGCAAAACAAGTCACGAAATACCGCGCGGAAGAAAAGCAGGAATGGCGCAGCGAAGAATCATGGCGGCGGGCAACGAAAACGTTCGTCCAGTCGGCAACGAAGAGCCAGCTAGTATCAAAACCGGGGTCGAACCGAGGTTTAAGAAAACCCAGGTTCGACCCACGGGTGTCCCACAAACTCAAAACTGGCCGTGATTTTAAGAATTCGCGGCTGAAGCCGCTCCCACGATGCCAAAACCGGGGTCGAACCGAGGTTTTCGAAAACCTCGGTTCGACCCCGGTTCTCCTTTTGTTCACTGTTGCCGGATCGAGCATTCGCGGCTGAAGCCGCTCCCACATTCCTCCTGGCAGGATCGTGGGAACGGCTGTCTAAATTTTTGTGCTTGGTTGCAGTATCAGGATGGGTGCAAAAGCGAAGAGGCCGCGAAATCTCAAATCACGGCCAGTTTTTAGTTTGTGGGACAGTAGTGGGTTCGACCCCGGTTCCATTGGACACCCTGCACAACAGAGTGGGTAAGCTGTTTCGAACGAGTGCCATTGAAGGCACTGAATCTGTATATCTTATTGACGGGGCACTATCTAATGTTAACGATTCATCATCTTGAGAACTCTCGCTCTCAACGCATCCTCTGGTTGTTGGAGGAATTGGGCATTGAGTATGAGATCAAGCGCTATGAACGAGACAAGAAAACCGGTCTTGCACCGCCAGAACTGATTGCGATTCATCCTCTCGGCAAATCGCCGGTCATTACGGATGGCGAAGTTACCGTTGCTGAATCCGGTGCAATCATCGAGTACCTGGTGGGTAAATACGACGATGGGCGGCTGTTGCCCGCCGCGGGCACGCCGGCGCGAATGGCCTATACCTACTGGCTGCACTATGCGGAGGGCTCGTTTATGCCGCTAATGATCATGTCCTTGATTATGGGTCGGATCGAGACCGCGCCGATGCCGTTTTTCGTTAAACCGATTGCTCGCGGGATTGTCGCGAAAGTGCGTGCAGGTTATCTGGGCATCAATATCACCCGACATCTCGCGTACATGGAAAAAGAACTCGATAAGTCAATCTGGTTTTGTGGCGACACGTTGACAGCGGCTGACATACAGATGAGTTTTGCCCTGGAGGCGGCGGCCGTGCGGACGGATCTGTCAGAAAACTGTCCTAATTTCGCCGCATTTCTCGAGAGAATGCAGGCACTGCCAGCGTATCAGGCGGCACGGGAAAAGGGCGGGCCCTATCAGTTGATGGGTGCTGATTAGCCGCTTACCGGAAACGAAATCCCGAATTTTGCCCCAGGCACTTCGTTAACCACATCGATCGTGCCGTTCATTGCAACAGTGAGCTGGTGCACTATCGCCAGACCTATACCAGTGCCGACAGTCTCCCTGGTCAGTTCGTTTTCTGAGCGGTAAAACAGCGTGAAAATCTTTTTCATCTGGTCCTTGGGTATGCCAGGGCCGTAATCTCTGACAGCGAATGTAACCAGGTTGTCGCTGCCGAGCTTACTGTTGATTTCGATTGTCTTGTTATCCGCAGACCTGGAAAACTTGATGGCGTTGTCAACCAGGTTAATGATGATTTGTGCAAAGCAGTCTTCATCAATGTTGATCGTCGCTTTGTCAGTGTTCTCGTCTCGATTGAACTCAAGCGCAAAACCGGCACGTTCGACCTGGTTGGCGATTTTGGATTCAATATTACTCAGCAGCTCTCCGGCTTTGACAGGCTTCAGGTCGAACTGTGGCTCGTTCCTGGTGATTTGCGCCAGTTGCAATACGTTGGATATGAGCCTGGTCAACCGTTCCGATTCATCGTGGATGTATTCGTAATATTGCTTGCGCTTGCTTTCATCGGCCCAACCCTCTTTGAGCATCTCGCCGTACATGCGGATGGAGGTTAGCGGGGTTTTGAGTTCATGGCTTACCGCGGACACAAAGTCCTGTTGCTGTTTTGCGAGCCTGATCTGGCTTGAACCCAACCGGTATAGAGCGGCAAAGCCGCCGAGAAAAACGATGGCGATGATGATGCTGGTCCAGCCCAGGACACTGGCGCCGGGACCGGCCGGCAACTGCCGGATGCTGAAAATAAGCTCGAGTCCACCCAATGGCGCAGATAATCGATTGCGATATAGCAGGGCGCCATTGAACGCCGCGGTCCCGTTTGGATAACTATTGGCAGTTACGCCTTGACTAATAGAGTCGATAACGTCTTCCTGATGGGCGACAAGCAGGTTCGACATGTCAGACAGGGCGGTTTCCATGAAACTGCTGGTGATGACTTCCTCGACAAAGGCGTGTTGGTCAATGATTGAGCCCTGAATATAGCGTTCACCATCACGCCATACATTGCGAAACAAAACAAAATGACCGCTGTCGAGAAGGCTGAACTCCAGCGGGTCAATCTCGCTTTCAAACGTGTCTATACGAAGAACGGCGGGTCGTAGCGCATCGGCAGATGCTTCTCCGCCAGCGGGCGCGGCGGGCTTAATGGATTGCGGCAGTGTAATTTGCTCCCGACGTTTTTTGGTTCGGGCAGGGTTATCGTCACCACGCCCGGTGCTCTCTTGTTCTGCGGAAACCTTACGCTCTGCTACCTCACTTTTCTTTTGTAGCTCTGCATCAAGTTTGAGATCCGCAACCTTGCCGATGGTGTTCGCTCGCTGTTCTGTTGCGGCAGCGTTATAGGTTGCGTCATCGAGTTCATTCGTGTCGGCAATGATGTCTGATACTTCGTAAGCACGATTTCCGGATAGATTTAGCTCATCGAAAGCTTGCTGGCTATACGTTTCGCTTCTGCTTTCTACCCGCTTTGCGGGCTCAGCCTGAAGCCGATCAGCAGCATCTTTATCCGTTGATGTCTCGTCAAGAAAACCGCCGACTGCACCGGACTCAATCGCGCTGCTACTGCCGCTGGGCAGTGGCGAATCGTATTGTGCAAACGACTCTTTGGCGGCCTGTTGGCGGGGAATCATGTCATCTTGCACAATAGATTCTTCTTCCGCTACGGATTCAGCCACTGCAGGCGTCGTTGCAAGCGTGCGACGTTGGGCGGTATCGGGCCGCTGACGTACCAGGCGATTTTCGGCCAGGACAGCCTGGATCTGCTGTACCAGCGCCAGACGATTTGTATATTCCTCCTGACCAATACCCAGTTGCTGAGGATCAGTACCAGCTTCAGGCAATAATGGCGTAGTGAACGCGCCGTCAGTATCAACCTGGAAGTAGCCAAGTACGCCGGGCAGGTCCTCTGTGAGCGGATAGTTGGAAAGCGGCGAGCGCTGCACAAAATTGGCGCTTGGATCACCTGTGACGACCAGGAAGGCGTAGTCCGCGAACGAGTGGGCATCGGCGGTAGCGATCAGGTCGGCTAGCCTGCTGTCGATGCGGTTGGTCAATTCCTCCGCCAGACCGCGGTGTTGATGGAATGCTTCCCATTTGAGCTGGTCGTATGCTTGCCAAACCAGTACCCCAGTGGGGATCGCAAGTGCCAGGAAAAACAGTGTCAGCAAGTTGCGAAGTCGACTCCGGCTATAGCCTTTAATAAGCGTCTTCGGCAGCATGATGCTAGCCTTCTGTCACGAGGCGATAACCGGCACCACGCACAGTGATGAGGTTGCGTGGTTCTTTTGGATCGATCTCAATCTTGCGTCGAAGTTTGGCGATATGGATGTCGACTGTACGTGTCTCTATGTCGAGGTTTCGTGCGTAACCCCATACTTTTAATAATAATTCTTCTCTCGAAATCGGTCGTTCAGAGTTCTGTGCTAGATAGCTCAGCAGCTCGATTTCTCGCTTGGTAAAGTTAAGCGTTTCACTGCCATTGAGCCCTGAAAGGTTCTCAACGTCGATCTTCAGTGCACCCAGATTAATCGTCCGGGCCTGTTCCTGGCCGGCCTGGGTACGGCGCAGTACGGCCTCGATGCGCAAAACCAGCTGCTGAATAGAGAAGGGCTTTGGCACATAGTCGTCCGCACCAAGCTTCAGACCGTGGATAATCTCCTCGTCTGAGGTCTTGGCGGTGAGCATGATGATGGGCTGATTGCGGTCCTCGGCCCGAATGCGGTCGCAGATCTCGTAGCCGTCCATACCCGGCAGCATGATATCGAGCAAAATCAGGTCAAACTTGCCGGTCTGGGCCTTTTCGAGGCCCTCCGGGCCCGTTGCAGCGCTATCAACCGCGTAGCCATGGAAGACGAGCACGTCGATGAGGCCCTCGCGGATGGCCTCTTCATCTTCAATTACCAGTATCTGGATTTGCTTGCCCATAATGCTTACTAGGCTAGCAGTTTCAAAGGCTTATGTGCGTGGCCGGATGTAACGTTTTTGTAAAAACTGCAAACCGGGGTCGAACCGCGGTTTCTGGAAATTAAACCTCGGTTCGACCCCGGTTTTCAGTTTGTTGGAAATAAAACCTCGGTTCGACCCCGGTTTTTCGTGGCTTTAGCCGCGAACGGGTGAAAACAGCCCTCTTTTCCGGGGGTGGCAGTTGCTGTAAAAAGGCAAGCTCGACGGTTCTTCGTCTCGTTCGTTGTTTTGCGCCTGGGGGTTTCATGCCATTTAGATTGTCGCCAGCAGTTCAGCTGCTGATCGTATTGTTATTGTCTGCCTGTTCACAGGAACCGGTGGTCGATGCGGAATTCGCGCGTCTTAGCGCGCGTGCAGAAAAAGTCACGATTATCCGCGATGATTTCGGCGTGCCGCATATTTATGCAAAAACCGATGCAGACGCAGTATTTGGCATGTTGTATGCACAAAGCGAGGACGACTTTAATCGCGTAGAGCGGAATTATATCTGGGCAACAGGCCGGTTAGCGGAAGTGGAGGGCGAGCAGGCGCTATACAGTGACCTTCGCGCACGACTTTACATGACGGTTGATGAGGCTAAAGCTGCTTATGCATCATCGCCTGACTGGATCAAGGCGCTTTGCGATGCGTTTGCTGATGGCGCTAATTTCTATCTATACACGCACCCGGAAGTAGAGCCGCGTTTGCTGACGCACTTCGAACCGTGGATGCCGATGTTTTTTAGCGAGGGTTCGATTGGTGGTGATATCGAATCAGTATCCGCCGAAGGTATCGAGCAATTTTACGGTGGCGGAAACCAGCTTGATAATTTGCGCAGTAGCCTGCAGCCACTGCGTACATTCAAAGAGCCCAGTGGTTCGAACGGCTTTGCTATCGCAGGCGAACTAACGGAATCAGGCGATGCGATGTTGCTCATAAATCCGCATACGTCGTTTTTCTTCCGCGGTGAGATACATGTAGTCAGTGAAGAGGGACTAAACGCTTACGGGGCAGTGACCTGGGGCCAGTTTTTTGTCTACCAGGGCTTCAACGAAAATACCGGCTGGATGCACACGTCAACGAATGTTGATTTTATCGACGAGTTCATTGAAGACGTTTTCGAGGAAGATGGTCAGCTCCTGTATCGATACGGTGACGAGCAGCGACCGGTAAGCGTTTCCGAGGTGACACTAAAGTACAGGGTTGGTGACGATATCGCGGAGCGGACCTTTCCCATGTATAGCACGCACCATGGGCCAATAACGCATAGCGAAGATGGCAAATGGATCGCGACAGCCCTGAACTGGGACCCGGTTAATGCATTGCGCCAATCGTTCAGCCGAACAAAACTAAGTGGCAATGATCAGTTTCGCGAGATGATGGATATTCGTACCAATTCATCGAACAATACGGTCTACGCAGATTCAGATGGCAACATTGCCTACTATCATGGCAACTTCGTGCCAAAACGTGATCCCAGTTTCGACTACTCCAAACCGGTGGACGGGAGCGACCCGGCCACTGACTGGCAAGGTATACACACAGTCGATGAAATTGTGACGGTTCTTAATCCAGTAAACGGCTGGATACAAAACACTAATGGGACACCGTTTACGTCAGCGGCAGAGTTCAGTCCGAAGCGGGAAGACTACGCAGTGTATATGGCACCGGACCCGGAAAATTTTCGAGGTCTGCATGCCGTAAGAGTCCTGACCGGTCAATCGGGATTTACGCTGGACAAATTAATCGATGTTGCATACGACACCTATCTGCCAGGATTCGAGAAACTTATTCCCGGCCTCATTGAAGCTTTTGATCAAATGGATAAGTCGGACCCTGAAATTGCAGACGCAATCGAAGTGTTGCGCGATTGGGATTTTCGGGTAGCGGCAGAATCGGTTGCGATGACGCTTGCCCATTTCTACGGTAGCGCCTACTACGAGAACGGCGAATTGCCGGACGAAATGGAAGACGCATCTTCAATGGAGATTATCAATTATTTTGGCACAGACTCTCCACCCGCTGAGCGACTGCAGGTATTTGCAGAAACTGTCGCAATGCTCGAAGCTGATTTCGGACAGTGGGAGACACCGTGGAGCGAGGTGAACCGCTATCAACGGATAAACGGTGCTATCGAGCAACCATTCAACGACGGCGCGCCATCCTTGCCGGTGAATATGGCTTCGAGTAAATGGGGAGCGCTAGCCTCGTTTGGCGCCAGGCGATATAACGGTACCAAGCGCATCTATGGCACCTCAGGTAACAGCTTTGTCGCTGTCGTCGAATTTGGGGACAAAGTTCGGGCGAAGAGCCTGCTGGCCGGTGGCCAGAGTGGCGATCCTGAATCACCACATTTCGACGACCAGGCGCAGCGATATGCGGATCGGGCGTTCAAGGATGTTGCCTTTTATCGTGATGACGTAGAACGCAGGGCGGAGCGGACTTACCATCCGGGGCAATAACAGCGACTGAGTTGGTTGGGCATTGCCAAAACCTCGACATTCGGCATTATCTCGCCAATACTCAATCTAATTGATGCGTGAGGTGATGTTATGAATTGGCAGTTTTACCTGCTTATTTTCGGCGCGTTGTTCGCATTCATCGTCGCAATGCTGCTAAACCGTCACTGGATGCCTGCGCTGCAGGTAAGCATTTTGAAAAATCAGCGTATGGAAGACGATGCGAAGAATATATCTGAGTCAAATTCAGGGCTGTGAAAATGTATGGTGCCAGGGCTCGTGATGTTTAGTATCCGTGAACGCGCGATAGAGCAGTTTCCTACGGTTCTCATTACGCTGCTCAGCATAGTTCAGGCGCTCGCCCTCGAATTTCTTTGGGATCACATACATCATCGGCCGGATTTATATGTAATGGGCTGGCCTGCGGTAGCAGGTTGGCTGCAGATCGCCGTCACGTTTAACGGCCTGATCCTGGTCTGGCTGGTCTATGCCGGAACGGTGATGCGATTTCGCTGGACGCCGACAACGGGGGATTCCGTATTGCCATTCTTCGTCGGTCTTATTGAGTTCCTGATGATCGACATGATGGGGTCGGCGAATATTGGGCGTTGGTTCATTGTTCTGGTCGTTATTTTTGTCGCCATGTCCATCGGAAATCACCGAGCGATGCGCCGAGCTCGTATTGATCCTGCGAACAAAGAGTTTTTTGACAGCGTCGCCCCTGCGACAACGCGTGACTTCCTGCCGCAGGCCATTCGTATTTCTGTTATGGCTTTAGTCGGCGCGTCGCTATGGAGAGCCGATAATCACGGCTGGTTTGCAATGATTGCATTGCTGGCTGCCGCCATAATGCTCGGTTACGAAACCTTCAGCGCGGCAAGATTCTGGAACCGATCTCTGGGTATTAAATAAGCACCTTCACTCAATCAGTCGAGATCCGGCAGGCCGTGCAGTACCAGGAGATAGTAGCTAACCATACCGACAATCTCGTCGTTCTCAACAACCGGCGCATGACTGATGCCGAAGTTTTCAAACAGGCGTGCACAGTAACGAATTTCCATATCCGGTCGCACCGTTAAGATTGGTTTTGACATGATTTCATAGACGTTCACACGTTCCGGGGCACGGTTTTTCGCGATAACTTCCTTGGCGATGTCGGAGAACAGCACCATCCCGTACTCGTCGTTTTCATCCCGCCGTTTAACGATCAGACTGGTCGCGCCGATTTTTTTCATCGTCTTCAATGCCGTCAGAACGTCAAGCCGACCGTCAACCTCAGTTACTTCTGTACGCATGCAGTCACGTACCGGGCCCCAGTTTTTGATCGTCATAAGTTTTCTCCCACAATTTCGCTAAGTTCTTCGCATTGATGTAGTACGCCGACGGCATCTTCAACGTCGATGAGTACGGCAATACCGGTGCCCGGTTTTTCATCAAACTTGCCGACCTCACCGATGTGCTCGAGTATGTGTCTGCTCAAATGTTGTTCGACCAGCAGCAGGATGACATCACGTTGCGATGACAGCGTCAGGCCGAAGAAGGTCTTGTTTTCCTTGAGGCCTTCGCCGCGGGCATTGTTGATGACAGTGCACCCGGTTGCTCCCGCTTCGCGCGCGGCTTCCATGATTTCGTCGGTCATGTTGTCTTCAATGAAGGCAACGATAAGTTTAAAGTGCATGCTTTTATTCCTCTTCTCTGTCTCTTTCATCCGAAGCGGATGTTGAGACTCGTTCTCTCAAAACAGCAAGCTGACCATAGGCGAGCACCGAGATTATCGGAAACAGGCTCGCAAAAGCCACCAGACCGAATCCATCCAGCAACGGGCTGCGCCCGGGTACTGCCTCGGCAAGTCCAAGCCCGAGCGCAGTAACGAGCGGAACCGTTACTGTGGAAGTGGTAACACCGCCGGAATCATATGCCAGCGGCACAATCATTTTGGGGGCCATTGCGGTTTGTACAATGACCACCAGGTATCCGGCGGCGATGAAATAATGCAGGGGGTAACCTGTAATAATGCGATAGCAGCCTAGGCTGACGCCGACACCAACGCCGATCGCAACCGCTACGCGCAGGCTCCATACGCCTATTGTGCCACCCGATACAGTGTTTGCTTTCATAGAGACGGCGATTAATGCTGGCTCTGCCAGCGTTGTGCTGAAGCCGATGGCAAGTGCGAACAGGTATACCCAGTAATAATCCTGCCAGACCAGAGCCGCAGCACCGCGTCCAACCGCGTCATGCAGAAATTCGGGGTCGGTAAGCTGTGCTGCCATCAGGCGCCCCAATGGAAACAATGTCTGTTCGAGTCCGACCAGGAAAAGGCCGAGGCCGACCACCACGAACAGGAAACCAACAATAATATTTTTTCGGTTTGGCATCGGCCCGCCGATGACCAGGCGCTGAAACGCAAACAGGAATATTACGATCGGCAATACGTCGACCGCGCTGCCGGCAATGAATGCCAGGCTGTCGATAATCAGCGCCATTACGCGATCATTCCGTAGATAAGGACAAACAGAATTGGTGTCAGAGAGGCGAAAGCGATGAGTCCGAAACCGTCGGTCATCGGATTGCGGCCGCGCAATGAGCTCGCGAGTCCAACGCCGAGTGCTGTAACTAACGGTACAGTAACTGTTGAAGTCGTTACCCCGCCGGAGTCGTAGGCGACACCAACAATTTCTTTCGGCGCTACAGTGGTGATTAGAATTACCAGGACATAGCCACCGATGATCATCAGCGGTAACGACCAATTGGCCAGGATACGAAAAACACCGAGCACCAGGGCAACGCCGACAGCCAGCGCCACCGTCAGGCGCAGGCCAAGCGCATAGCTATCCTTCGCTTCCTCCGTTGTGCCGATGAGATCTGCACCGGCGGCGACTTCTGCGGCTTCCGCCGCAACGGCGAGCAGGGCGGGCTCGGCAATGGTAGTACCAAACCCGAGTACAAATGCAAAGGTGATCAGCCAGAAAACACTGCCCTTTTTTGCTAATGCATGGGCAAGACCTTCGCCGATGGGAAATAGTGCGAGTCGCAGTCCAAATATGAAAAACGCGAGGCCAAGCACGACCAGCAGCCCACCGACAAGCAGGGACATCAAGCCGCTAACGGGCGCCTTGATGACGAAAATCTGGAATACGCTGATGACGAGCACAATTGGCAGCAAATCGCGCAGGCTGGACACTGCATCGTCAAAAAGTGCGAGTAACGACTCTTTCAATTGAAGTACTACCGTCCTGGGTAAAGTTGGCGGGGAGGGTTTGCAGAGGTGATTCTAATGAAAACAGCGTACTGCCGCATCTGCTAAGCTTTGGCGACGCACACAATAACAAGATCAAACGATAATGCGCCGAATCCTGGTAGTTTTATTTCCAATCTCTATTTTGCTTCTACTCACGATTCAAGCAGTTCGTAGCGATACCGTGCGAACAGCCACTGCCAATACGGCGGACCTGGTGCGTGCCGCTTATGAGGGTGACAGGGCCTTTGAAACAGTCGCCTTTCTTGACCAGTTCATCCGTTGGCCTGGAAACAAGGGGTTTGATGCTGGAATTGAGCATGTTGCCACCAGGCTCCATGCAGCCGGTTTTGTAAAGGAAGAAACGGCTGCTACCGGTGCCAGGCTGACCTATCGAATCGAAGAGTACCCGATGGCGCAGCCAGCCTGGGAGCCGCTGGCAGCTTCGGTGACGATCCAGGGCCAGGACATGCCAATCCTGGAATTCGCCAGCAATCGCAACATGCTGGCCGTTGGCTCATTTGCGACGGCTGCAGGAGGAATCACGGCCGAGCTGGTCGACGTTGGCGATGGAACGCCCGCGGAACTCGATGCGACAGAAGTTCAAGGCAAGATTGTGCTGGCGAACGGTCAGATTTCGGACCTTGTGAAGGATGCTGTCGTCGAGCGAGGCGCTATCGGGGTACTTGCGTACTCATTGCCGGGATATCTCAAGCCGCAGGTCAACAAACATTCGATTCAGTTTCGCAAGATTGATGATGATATCGGTGCGCATGAATCCTGGGGCATCGCCTTGTCAACCGATGCGCATGAAAAATTAAAGGCGGCACTCGCAGCAGGGGATGTCCAACTGCAGGTAGTTACGGATGTTGTATGGACCAAAGATGCTATAGAGCGCACCGTTGTCGCCGATATTCGCGGCAGTGAGTACCCCGACGAGCGGTTCGTATTCAGTGCACATGTCCAGGAGCCGGGCGCGAACGACAACGCATCCGGGGTCGGTGCACAGGTGGAAATGGCCCGGGTCGCCGCTGCGTTAGTGACCGGCGGAGAAGTTGACCCGAAAAGGACGATCACGTTTCTCTGGGGTGATGAGATCACTTCGACAAATCGTTATGTGACACAGAATGACGAGCGGGCGCAAGGCATTCGCTGGGGCTTGTCACTAGATATGGTGGGTGAAGACACGGCGAAGACGGGCGGCACATTCCTGATCGAGAAAATGCCGGATCCGTCTGCTATCTGGACCCGTGGCGAGGATAAACATTCAGAGTGGGGCGGGGACCCCATGACAAAAGCGGACATGCGGCCGCATTATTTTAACGACCTGGTTCTTGGCAGGGCGCTTGAGCAGGCAGCAACCAACGGATGGGTTGTGAAAACCAATCCATTTGAAGGTGGCAGTGATCACGTTCCGTTTCTGCAGGCCGATATTCCTGGCTTGTTGTTCTGGCATTTTACGGACCAGTTCTACCATACCGATCGCGATCGACTGGAGATGGTCTCCGCAGATGAGCTTAAGAACGTGGGTGTGACAGCGTTGGTTACTGCAATTGCCATGACGAGTGCGGATGGGGCCCTTGCAAGGTCATTGATTGTCGAAGTTCGCAATGCTGCTATACGGTCTTCGGAGT
>CAYOHF010000092.1:0-13731 GCA_964403695.1 uncultured Woeseiaceae bacterium
AACTCTTGATACAGCAGTAGACGTTATCAGACTTTTTTCAACTACTCGCTAATATTCCCTGGTTTCCATGAATCTAATGTCCGGCCAGCGCTCGATGGTGAGATTCAGGTTTACCTTGCTCGGCGCGATATAAACCAGTCGATCGTTGTGATCCAGCGCCAGATTATCATGCGCTTTGCGCTGAAACTCCTGAAACTTCTTATCATCATCCGTTTCGACCCAGCGAGCGGTCGCCACATTGATTGGCTCAAACTGGCATTCAACTTTGTATTCATCTTTGAGGCGATGCGCGACCACTTCAAATTGCAGCACGCCGACAGCACCTAATATCAGGTCATTGTTACGCATTGGCTTGAACAGTTGAGTCGCGCCCTCTTCGCAAAGTTGCGCCAGCCCTTTTCGCAGCGCCTTCAGTTTTAGTGGGTCCTTTAATATTGCGCGCTGGAATATTTCCGGCGCGAAGCTCGGGATTCCGGAAAATCGTAAATTCTCGCCCTGCGTAAAACTGTCGCCGATATTTATCGTGCCATGATTGTGCAGACCGAGTATGTCACCAGCGTAGGCTGTTTCCGCGTGTTGCCGGTCTGCCGCCATGAACGTAATTGCATCTGCGATCTTCATTTCCTTGCCGCTGCGCACGTGCTTCAGCCGCATTCCTTTTTGATACTCACCCGAACAGATACGCATGAAAGCGATTCGATCGCGATGAGCCGGATCCATATTCGCCTGAATCTTGAAAATAAACCCCGTCAGATCCTCCTCATCAGGCTGCACCGTACGTGTTTCACTTTCTCGTGACCTGGGTGGCGGCGAATACTCCACGAATGCGTCGAGCAATTCCTGCACACCAAAATTTGAAATTGCCGAGCCGAAAAACACAGGCGTTTGTTTTGCCGCCAGGTAATCTTCAACACTCAACTGAGGACAGGCTCCGCGAACCAGTTCAACCTCATCACGAAATCTTCCGACGTCGTCACCCAGTACTTCTTCCGCCGCCGTCGAAGCCAGGCCATCAATAACTTCGATCTTCGATATGTTTTCTCTGCCGGCAGCTGAGTAAAGGTATATGCGGTCCTGCAGCAGATGATAGACGCCCTTGAGTTCCCGTCCCATACCGATTGGCCAGGTGACCGGCGAACACTCAATTTTGAGCGTCGATTCGATCTCATCCAGCAGCTCGACCGGCTCCCTGCCATCGCGGTCAAGTTTGTTGATGAAGGTCATTATTGGTGTGTCGCGTAACCGGCACACGTCCATGAGCTTGATGGTTCTCCGCTCCACGCCCTTGGCGCAGTCAATCACCATTAGCGCCGAATCCACCGCCGTCAGTGTTCTGTAGGTATCCTCTGAGAAGTCCTCATGACCCGGTGTATCCAGGAGGTTGACGACGCGGTCCCTATAAGGAAATTGCATGACCGACGAGGTAATGGAAATGCCGCGTTGCTGCTCCAGCGCCATCCAGTCAGATGTGGCATGACGGCTGGCTTTGCGCCCTTTTACGGTGCCGGCCATATTGATGGCGCCACCAAATAGCAGCAACTTCTCGGTCAGTGTCGTTTTTCCGGCATCCGGATGCGAAATGATGGCGAATGTTCGCCGCCTGCCAACTTCCTGCTGGATCATTGACAGCGGCTCAGATGATTGTCGCCGGCTTGTTTCTTGCTGGATTATTGACATTGAATATTAGGGCGAGCGCAAAATGGCACGCAGTGTAGCCGCTCGCGGTGGTCCCAGCTAGTACTTCGTCAGGGTGGTAGCGGTTGCCGCCTGCATCGAATTGAACCCCCTGATCGGCGCCCGTGTGCTGCAAAGTTTGCAATCGCGGCAAGATGCCGCTCCTGCAACATGGTGCAGGCGCGGCATCTTGCCGCGATTGTCGAACCTCGCGAGTAACACCGTGGGGACGAACCAGCCCTTTTAATTGAGAACCTTGCACAGGACGGCGGCATCTTCACGACCGTCTTTTGCCTGGTAATACGCCGGTCGCTGTGTAACCTGGTGAAAGTCCTTTTTCTTGTACAGTGCAAGTGCTGCTGCATTTGATGGTCTGACTTCGAGAAAAATCTGCTTAACATCTGCGCGTCGCGCACGTAGCAGAACTTCATCCAGCAGACGTTCACCGTAGCGTAGATGGCGATAATTCGGATCTACGCAGAGGTTGAGAATGTGCGCCTCACCCGCTGCTATCGACAAAATCGCGTAACCGACAACGAGATCTACCCGCTCGATAACGATGCAGTTGTAACCGGCCAGCAAGCAGTCACGAAAGACCCCGTGACTCCACGGAAAATCGTAGCTGCGACGTTCGATATCGGAAGTTTGCTTGAGGTCATCATGGACCATCACCCTGATACTTGGCGGTGGTTCGGCGACTAACATTGTCATCGATCTGGTTGTTGATCTGGTTGTTGACTTAGCTGTCGCATTATTTGCCTGGCCACGCACAGGTCTTGCCAGACTTTGCGTTTCTGCGTCGGGCTGCGCAGCAGATAGGCAGGATGATACGTAACTACGACGGGCAGTTGCCCGTCATTCAGAAAGTGTTTTTGGCCACGCAAGCGACCGACCGGAGCGTCGCTGCCCAGTAAATGCTGCGCGGCCACCCGACCCACTGCGAGAATCAATTTCGGCGATACCAACTCAATCTGGCGATCGAGATAAGCCCGGCATGAAGATGCTTCGTCCACAAGCGGGTCACGATTGTTAGGGGGGCGGCATTTCAGAATATTGGCAATAAATACAGCATCCCGCTGTAATCCCACTGCACGCAGCATCTCATCGAGGAGCTGGCCTGCGCGACCAACAAACGGCTCACCACTGCGATCCTCTTCGGCACCGGGCGCTTCGCCGACAATCATCCAGTCTGCCGCCTGGTTACCAACGCCAAAAACGGTTTGCGTGCGGGATTTGTGCAATGCGCACAAAGTGCAGCTGGCTACCGCACTCCGGAGGCCATCCCAATCCTCCGCAACAGGTTGCGCCAGAGCCACTTCCGGAGCCTCACCTGTGTCAGCGGGAGCATCTCCACCGCGCGGAACCCAGACATCGATACCCAGAGCCTGGAGGTAGGCACGCCGGCGCACATCTGCTGACATTCTGTCATTTTGTTCGATCACTACTGCCTCATGGATGCGGCAATTTCGCAAGCACGTCACTACCCGCAGAAACGCGTTGACCCTCGCTAACCAGGACCCTGCCATTAATCGGCAATTGTACTTCGGCAAAGCGGGTCAGACGCAAATACGCGCATCGTTGCCCCTGCCCGACACGTTCGCCATAACCAAGGAATGCAAGCGGCGCCAGTCCGAGCCTGTGACCATGAAATTGCAAAACAACATCATCGTCTTCGTCGGTTCGAACCCACAAACCACGCGCACCGCCAGGCGCAGCCGATTTCGACAGTTCGACCCGAAAGTCCATGATTTTGCCTTCGACCGGGCAACGCGCCGTGTACGTACCGAGACTGTTCACCCGTATGATTATCTTGTGCGCCTCGCCATTCAGTGCGCCTTTATCGGTCAAGCCGACACCAACGACCGTACCATCCACCGGGCTGACGACGCCAAGCGGCACCGCCGGAATCTCGCGTCTCGGATCGCGAAACACCAGCACCAGGTACATAACAATAAGCGCCGGTCCGATGGCATACAGGAAATCAGCCAAATGCCAGGTGATGGCGAAGCCTGCCAGCGCAGCAATCAGGAATGGAATACCTTCCTTGGCGAGAAAGTGATTACGTCTGCCTTTCAACCTGCCCCACCTGTATCTTGTTCAATGTCATCAGTTTTTCGCTGCAATTTCTGTCGGCCAGAAGTCCGGACAGTCGTGTAGAATACGCTCGCCAACAATAACCGGATCAGAATATACATGCGTTTTAGCGAGTTTGGACTAACAACTTTAAAAGAGACCCCGGCTGAGGCCGAAATTCTCAGTCATCAGCTGATGTTACGAGCGGGTCTTATTCGTCGCCTTGCGTCCGGGTTATTCACCTGGATGCCGCTTGGCCTGCGCGTTTTGCGCAAGGTCGAAAACATTGTCCGCGATGAAATGGATCGCGCCGGCGCCCTTGAGCTCCTTATGCCCGCCGTGCAGCCGGCAGAGCTGTGGCAGGAATCGGGACGCTGGGATAAGTACGGCCATTTGCTGCTGCGCATGCGCGATCGACACGAACGCGAATACTGTTTCGGCCCCACGCACGAAGAGGTCATTACCGACATCGCCAGAAGGGAATTGCGTAGCTATAAACAACTGCCAATAAACTTTTACCAGATTCAGACCAAGTTTCGTGATGAGATCCGGCCGCGGTTCGGCGTCATGCGTGCGCGTGAATTCATCATGAAAGATGCGTATTCATTTCATGTCGACATGGAGTCACTCGAGGAAGGCTACCAGGCCATGCACGCGGCCTATACGGCAATATTCGATCGCCTCGGCCTTAAATTCCGCGTGGTCAACGCAGATAGCGGCGAAATCGGCGGCTCTCGTTCACAGGAATTTCATGTCATCGCC
This sequence comes from uncultured Woeseiaceae bacterium, assembly GCA_964403695.1. Classification (GTDB taxonomy): domain Bacteria; phylum Pseudomonadota; class Gammaproteobacteria; order Steroidobacterales; family Woeseiaceae; genus SZUA-117. Next base: position 4,510 of record CAYOHF010000092.1, read on the forward strand.
GACTCGGGCGAAGACGCAATTGCCTGGAGCGAAGACGATGATTACGCGGCCAACGTTGAGGCAGCAGAGACGCTGCCGGCGGACGTTGGCCCGGACGCGCCGTCACAGGATCTCCTGAAGATTCAAACGCCCGATACAAAAACCATCGATGATCTGACTAAATTGCTGCAGGTTGCTGCTGAGAAAACACTAAAGACGCTGATCGTTGATGGTGAATCCGGACCGATTGCCCTGGCGCTAAGGGGTGACCATGAACTGAACGCGATCAAAGCTGCAAAAATTCCCGGCGTGGTAGCACCACTTACCATGGCAGACGCAGTCACGATTCGAAAAGTAACCGGCTGCGAACCTGGATATGCCGGTCCTATTGGCTTGGACATACCCGTCTATTTTGATCATGCAACCGGAGTGATGTCTGATTTTGTTTGCGGCGCAAATGAATCTGATATGCACTACACAGGCGTTAATTTTGGGCGTGATATTGATTCGCCGGAAACCGTCGATCTCAGAAATGTTGTTGCAGGTGATCCGACACCAAACGGCAAAGGCGTTCTGAAGATTGATCGCGGTATCGAAGTGGGCCATATATTTCAGCTCGGCACCGTGTACAGCGAGGCGCTGAGTGCAACGGTCCAGGACCAGAACGGAAAAGATGTTGCCATGGCCATGGGTTGCTACGGCATTGGCGTCACGCGCATTGTCGGTGCTGCAATAGAACAGAACAACGACGCGAATGGCATTATCTGGCCCGAACCACTGGCACCGTTTGCTGTAGTTCTGATACCCATCAATATGCACCGATCGGAGCGATTGCGCGAAGCGGCCGAGGCACTCTATGCCGAACTCGAAGGCAACGGCATCGAGGTCCTGTTTGATGACCGCGACGTGCGGCCTGGCGTCAAGTTTGCGGATGCGGAATTGATCGGCATACCGCACAGACTGGTGATCAGTGAACGTGGCCTGGATGCTGGCGAACTGGAATACCGCCACAGGCGGGATGACGAGTCTCGTATGATGAAGCGTGACGTCGCTCTCAACATGCTGAAGACGTCAAAAGTAAGCTAACAGGACTTGCCCAATCCTGCGGATAAAACCGGGATGGTTATGCGACCCGCTGCACTAACATTGACAGTATTTCTGATGGCCTTTGCGCTTCCCGCAGTCGCGCAGGATCGCCCCGATGCGGCGTTAATCGACCTCCTGCGGCAGGCGGCCAACGAAACAGACAGTTTTGGCGATCGGTTCGACGCCCAGGTGTGGCTAACAGATATGTCCGCCCGCCTCGAGCGACAAGTCAGGAACCCACAGGAACGTATCGATATATTGCAAAGCGTTCACTACGAGGCGACGCGCGCCGATTTGCCGCCGGAGTTGGTACTGGCCGTGATCGATGTGGAAAGCAATTTTGATCGATTCGCGATTTCCATCGCGGGCGCACGTGGCCTGATGCAAATCATGCCATTTTGGCTGGACGAGATTGGCCGCAGCGGCGACAACCTGATGCATATCGATACCAACCTGCGTTTCGGCTGCACTATTCTCAAATACTATTTGGAAATTGAGAATAACGACCTCCAGCGCGCACTCGGTCGCTACAACGGCAGTCTTGGAAAAAGGAAATATCCGAACAAGGTGCTCGACAAACTGCGACTGAAGTGGTTTCGCGCGTAAACTTAATTACGCAATCGTGAATTGCGGCGGGTTTGCGCAGCTAATAGCAATTTCTTCAACACCGGCGACAGACGCCATCGGTGGTCCTTGTCGCAACCACTCCAGCAATTTGTCGATAGCGATACCAGCGCCGCAAGCAAGCACTTCTACATCACCATCCGGCAGATTGAGCGCATGTCCGGTAAGGTTCAGATCAGTTGCAACGTCTCGCGTACTGGCGCGAAAAAATACGCCCTGAACGCGACCGCTCACTTTAAATTGGCGACACATTTTTTATGGCACAGGTTTTGAGCACATCTGGGCGGCTGAGAAGTCAGGGTGATTAGTTTTCTACGGAGCTCTCTGCGCGAGCCAGTGCATCCAGCGCCTTTTCTTTGGCGAGCAACGCATCCCGGCGCGCGGGTGAGTAAGAACGATCTGAAAGCTTGCTTTGTGCACTAATGAGGTAAGCCTCAGCTTCACCAAGCTCCGCGGCCGCGAACTCCTCTGCACCGGCTTCTTTGGCAACGGCAATGGCCTGTCGCGCGTCACTCATTTCCTGAACCGGTGGGCCAGAGACGCAACCTGCAATAGCAAGCAATAATACGACCACGAGGCCGTACCGCATTCCATGCACAAGGCTGGCAAAACGCTGATCAGACATATTTATTGTTTCAAATGAGCGCATCAGAGCAAATTAGCAAGTGCTGATGCATATAGTCAAGCAACGGCTAAATAACTGACGTGGCTTGTTGCGCTTGCTAAAGTTGATGGACAAATAAAGCGGGCCGGAAACCACAATAAACCATGAAAATTACGATTTACCACAACCCCGGCTGTTCCAAGTCGCGGAAAACGCTTGAATTAATTGAATCACAGGGTATCGAGCCTAAAATTGTCGAGTACCTTGCCGAAGCACCAGATGCGCAAACACTGTTGCGGCTTGCCGGGTTGCTTAACATGCCCCTTGCCGAACTATTGCGTAAATCCGAGGACGATTTCAAAAGAGCCGCACAGAGCGTGCCGCTTAACGACGATGCAGCATTGGCGGCATGGCTGCACGACCACCCCAGGGTATTGCAACGACCGATTGTCGTGGATGAAGACGGTAATCGGGCCGTCGTCGGCCGGCCGCCTGAGAATGTCTTTGAGATTATTCAAAGATGATGGAAATTCTCGTTCTTTATTACTCACGTTCAGGCAGCGTGCAGGCGTTAGCGAGAGAAGTTTGCAGCGGCATTGATTCCGTCACCGGCGCCGCTGCAAGATTGCGCACCGTAGCCGAAGTGTCGACGGTTACTGCCGCGACTGAAGATGCTGTGCCAGCCGACGGTCCGCCCTATGCCACGCTCGAGGATCTGCAGGAATGTGCGGGACTGGTTATGGGGAGCCCTGCACATTTCGGCAATATGGCGGCACCGCTCAAGTATTTTCTCGATGGAACTGTCGGCGCATGGCTCGCCGGTTCACTTGCCGGTAAGCCGGCTGGCGTTTTTACGTCAACAGGGAGCCTGCATGGCGGCCAGGAAACAGCACTGATCTCGATGGCACTGCCACTAATTCATCACGGCATGTTGATCACGGGCATACCGTACTCGGAAGAAGCTCTGTCCACGACCACCACGGGCGGTTCACCGTACGGCGCAAGCCACGTCACCTGGAATCGCGACGCGGATCAGCTCAGCAGTGAAGAAAAGCAGCTTGCGCAAGCACTTGGCAGCCGCGTCGCAGAGATTGCAATAAAACTGAGCTGAAGCGGCGCAGCATTCGCGGCGAGACGCCGCTCCCACAGTATTTCCATTGGCACTGTGGGAGCGGCGTCTCGCCGCGATTACTGTCCCAGCACCTCTTTGACGAAAGGCACAGTCAGACGCCTCTTGGCTTTCAACGCGGCCGTATCAAGCTTGTCGAGCATTGCATAAAGGCTCGCCATATCGCGCTTCATGCGGGTCAACAGAAATTTGGCGGTCTCCGCCGGCAAATCCAGACCACGATGATGCGCTCTGAGCTGCAATGCGTTAATCAACTCGGACTCATCCAAAGCGTGCACATGAAATGCCGGCAGGCGTGAGAATCTGCTGGCAAGATCGGCCAGTGAAAAGTCGCACGCCCGCGGCGTGGCATTTGCTGAAACGATGAGTACACCAGCGGCGTCGTTGAGCTGGTTGTAAAGGTTGAACAGTCCCAGCTCCCAATCTGCGTCTCCGGCGACCACATCGACATCGTCGAGACATATGAATTGTCTGCTGGCGAGACCTTCCAGGATTTCCGGGCCTGCATCAACAAAGTCGCGCAATGGCAGAAATAGCGCGCTATCGCCCGAACGTTCGCAAACAGCTTGCAGAAGATGCGTTTTGCCGCTGGCTTCAGTGCCCCAGAGCCAGCCACCTGGACCATCCCCGGTTGCCGCGATTGCTCTTAGGAAAGCGACCAGCGGCTCGTTACCTGCAGGCCAGTAACTCTCAAAAACAGCATGGTCCTGGAGTTTCAGAGGCAGCGCCAGCTGACTCAAGACGCCGAGTCCCCAGCAGCTTTAACATTGGCATCCATTTCCGGTGTCGGTATTTCCGGATGTTCCGCGAGGTACTCGAGGTACGCGAAGCGCACCAGTACCGACAAGACTGCAGCAGCTGGCAATGCCAGCAGGATACCGAAGAAACCGAACAGCTGGCCGCCCGCAGCAATGGAAAAAATGACGATGACCGGATGCAACCCGATCCGATCGCCAACCAGCTTGGGCGTCAGAAATGAACCTTCGATCATTTGGGCGCCGGCAAACGTAACGACTACGCCTGCAAGGCGCCACAATGGCTCAGGTTCCGTGGCCACGGTCAGGCCTGCAAGTGCGATACCAAATACGAATCCCAGGTACGGAACAAAGCTCACCAGGCCCGCGACCACTCCGATCGCGAGTGCGAATTTCAGGCCGACAAGCGTCAGCCCGAGCGTGTAAATAGCACCGAGCGCGATCATCACCATTATCTGCCCACGCAGGAATGCGCCGAGCACATCATCAGTTTCCCGTGCGAGCCTGAAAACAGTGTCATGTTGTCGGGAAGGAATCAGGGCGCCCAGCCGCGTCAGGATGGCGTCCCAGTCGCGCAACAAATAGAAAGTCAGGATTGGAATCAGGAACAGGCTTATCACCGCAGCCGCGAGTGCCCCGCCAGAGTGCGTCAGTGAGAGGAAAATAGTAGAGGCCCAGCTACCGGCCATATCGCTGTAGCGCGCAACGAATGCGCCAATACCGACATCTTCACCGGACTCAACGCCCAGGAATTCGGTAACCCTTGGAAACCAGACCTGCTCGGCCTCAGCAATAATGTCTGGCAGCGCCGCGAGTAAAGCAGAAACCTGTGTCTGTACCAGGGGCAGGATCAGCAACACGAGCAAGCCAACACCAAGAAACGTCAGCAGAAAAACAAGTACTACGGCGATCGTGCGTGGGATTTTCAAGCGCTGCAAACGATCTGCCAGCGGGTCCGCGATGTAGGCTAACAGTGCTGCCGCAATGAACGGGGTGAGTACCGGAGCGAGAAGCCACATCAGCCAGCCGATAAGCGCGATGGCGATCATCCAGTTAGTACGCAGGTTTGTGCCAAAGTTATTAGCCATCAGTTTTTTGCTCTGCGTGTACGGCCCTGCGGGCCCACTTCATCACGTAATCCAGCCCGCTTATTACAACCGTGATGACCACTGATGCACCCAACACGGTGATCGCAATTTTGTCGGGCCAGCCAAATCCTGCCCGGCTCATCACAAAGAGAATAAACAACAGTTCCAATGCAGTATTGAGTTTGCTGATCCTGGTTGGCTCGCCCTCTACCGGGCGGATCAGGAAATTATAGACAGTCGCGCCACCGATGATGACAACATCCCGAAAAATAACCAGCACCGCCATCCAGACAGGAATTTGTTCAACATACGCCAGTGTAATAAACACGCCGGCAACCAGCAGTTTGTCTGCAATCGGATCAAGCAGCGCGCCGATCCGCGTATGCCAGTTAAAGCGGACGGCCAGGTAACCATCGAGCCCATCAGAGAATCCGGCGACCCAAAATAAAACCAACGCGAGACCGTATTGGTCTTTGATAATCAGAATGAGGATCGGCGCCACCAGCGCGATGCGCAGTGAGGATATTGCGTTTGGCAACCAGCGTAATGACATGCGATCCGGACCAGGCTCTCTTAATTAGAACGATACAGATATTCGAGCGACACCGGCATAGCGGACGGTCGATCGTCAATCCCATAAGACTGTTCGTTAGTGCGATTAAATCTACTGTCTATCCCGGCATCATTCATTTCAACCGGCTCGAGCAAACGACTTTGCGCCAATGCGCGCTGCAGGCGTTCAATGCCGCCCTGAACCTGCACCTCATAGGATATTCTGTCACCGTCTACTAACTGCACCACAATCCTGTCTACAGCCGCCAGGTTTTCCACCAGCCGCTGCACTTCCCCGTACGCTACAACCGAATCGATGCCAGAAATGGTCAGGCGGAAGACATCCAGCGGCTCGTCGCCGCGTAATGCAAAGCGAAATGCGAGCGAGTCTGCCAGGAGATTGACGACCTCTTCCGGTTCACCGGTCCAATCCTGACGCTCATCATTCAGGTACCAGGTCCAGCGGTGTGCCTGCAGGTCCTCCGTCCGAACCCGCCCGACCAAAACAGACGTCGCACCATAGCGTAGTGATGCCTCCAGGAGACGGTCGTCGAATCCACCCCAGATGTCGCTAAAGCTGAGATTTTGCAAATCCTCCGTATCGAGCAACGGAAAAACCACCGGCACTCCGCGCAGACCTGCGACTTCCTGCACTCTTTCACGCAACAGCCGATTTCGATCAATCGATCGCGAAGCACCTGGTAAACGTTGCGCATCATCCGCCGCGACGATTTCGCGTTCGCCCTGCCCCCAGTCGACGGCAATCCACACAAGCGTCAGCGGCCGCTCGCTACCCCACACCATTGCGCCTGATTGTCGCAGTACTGTTTCGATTGCAGCTCCATCCAGCGAAACGATGACCGAATTGTCCGGCCCACTCCGATACTGCGATACATAACGGGCCGGGTTTGGAAAAAGTTCGGCGAGCTCCGCTGAATCCGCGGCTGCCGTAGTGCCGGTTACCCGGATTAACACCTGGCTAAGCGCTGTCCGGTAGGCATTTTTGCGATCCGGGTCCTCCGGATCGAATGGCACTTCCACCGAGTAAAGCGAGGTCATTTCCAACGCATTGGCCAGCGGCAACAGCAGTAACAGCGCAACAGCAGCAGCGCCCGCTATACGGCGGGCCCTGTTCAGGAATACGGAATTGTGTTCTGGTGTAAAAATATCTGTTTGCATGCAGTCTTTATGCCCTAAGGTACGGTGAAATTTTGGTTTCCCGATATCATTGGAAGTTCTATTATATCGCCCTCACAGAAATTGCCACTCATTGTTTGCGATTTGGACTCTGGCAGAGCTTCTGCTTGCCAGGGCAGAATCAGCAGCACACTAATCAGGCCAGCATGACAAGCAAACCTCTTACGTATAAGGACGCCGGCGTCGATATTGATGCGGGTAACACATTGATCGAAAGGATAAAGCCGCTGGTTGCCAAAACCCGGCGGCCTGAGGTCCTGGCAGGTCTTGGCGGTTTTGGCGGTCTTTTTGCCTTGCCCCCCAACAAATATGCCGAACCCGTGCTGGTTTCCGGCACCGATGGCGTCGGTACGAAACTCAAACTCGCCCAGATTGCAGATTGCCACGACACAATCGGTATCGACCTGGTGGCCATGTGTGTCAACGACGTCCTGGTTCAGGGCGCGGAACCGCTGTTTTTCCTCGACTATTTCGCCTGCGGGCGCCTTGACGTTGACGTCGCCACCGCTGTCGTCGGTGGCATCGCAGATGGCTGCGAACAGGCAGGTGCTGCCCTGATCGGCGGGGAAACAGCTGAAATGCCGGATATGTACGCCGCGGGCGAATATGACCTCGCGGGCTTTTGTGTCGGCGTCGTGGAACGCAGCAATCTCATCGACGGCAGCACGATTGGTCCCGGCGATACGATCATCGGACTGGCCTCCAGTGGTCCACATTCAAATGGCTACTCACTTATCCGCAAAGTCCTGGAAATTGCGGGCAACGACGAGATCGATGGCACACCGGTGCTCGAGCACCTGATTGCGCCGACCAGAATATATGTCAGGTCGATTTTGAAACTGCTGGACAATATTGCGGTTAAAGGTCTGGCGCATATCACGGGCGGCGGTATCAGTGAAAATGTACCGCGGGTGCTGCATGGTGACCTGCATGCAGAAATAGACAGCAGCAGCTGGCAACAGGGTCCCGTTTTCGACTGGCTGGCCGAGTCCGGCAACATCGAACTTGCTGAAATGCGGCGTACCTTTAATTGCGGTGTCGGCATGGTCGTAGTCGTTGATGCCGGGGTTGCGGATAGTGCGATCGCGCTGCTCTCTGATTGCGGCGAAAGCGCGTGGCGCATGGGCACTGTCAAAGCCGGTGCCGGTGAGGTTCAGTTCATTTGAACGAGCCCTCCGCAGACCTTTCTGCAGCAGTTCTGGTCTCCGGCGGCGGCAGCAATCTGCAGGCTTTTATCGATGCAACCGCGAGTGGCGAACTGCCACTGAATCTCTGTGTTGTTCTTAGCAATAAGCCAACTGCGGGTGGTCTGGATCGTGCCCGCGAGGCCGGCATCAGTGTCGAGTGTATTGCACACCAGGATTTTCCGGAAAGGTCTTTGTTTGATGCAGCACTGGTCGAAACGCTGGATACATACCAGCCAGATCTCATCATTCTGGCTGGCTTCATGCGCATATTGACAACAACCTTCGTCGATCACTTTGCTGGTCGAATCATGAATATCCACCCGTCATTGTTACCAAAATATCCTGGGCTGGACACGCATCAGCGAGCGATTGATGCCGGTGACAAGTGGCACGGCTGCACCGTTCACTTCGTCACCGCAGAGCTGGACAGTGGAGCGGCGATTATCCAGGGTCGTGTTCCGGTGCTGCCAGAGGATACGGCTGATGAGCTTGCCACGCGCGTGCTGCAGGTTGAGCACAGAATTTATCCGCAGGCGGCAGCGATGTTTGCTGCTGGGCGGCTGGAATATCGCGATGGGTGCGCGTGGTTGGACGGAGTACGATTGCTGGAACCAGTGCAATACGAAACGGATGCGGGATGACCGTCCACCCCGCCACTCAATAACTGTAGCTCGGGCCCGTAGGAGCCCGCCCAGCGGGCGACAAACATTTATGGGCATGTTGAAAACATGCCCATAAATGTTTGCAAAGCATCAACCCACCACACCCGCTCAAACAATCCGCCTCTCCAATCAGGCACAAACCTGATCAGCGCGAATTCCTGTTTTGCACAATTGCCAGGTATTGCGAACTCGCCCGCTAGGCGGGCTCCTACAGTGCTAAGGGAGGAATGGTCGGTATAAGAACCGCTTTTCCAATCAGGCACGAACCTGATCAGCGCGGATTCCTGTTTTGCGCAATTGCCGGGTATTGCGAACTCGCCCGCTGGGCGGGCTCCTACATTGCTAAGGGAGAAATCTTC
>CAYOHF010000093.1:0-13509 GCA_964403695.1 uncultured Woeseiaceae bacterium
CTCTGTTGTTCTTGACGGCGGTCTCGGCTTTGCACAAATTGTGGCAGCGGTGTCTTATTACGATCGACAAATCGGTGGCGTTGACGACATCACCAACTATGCCCACTACTGGACGGCACAGTATTGCCACGATGGCTATTACCAGGCGGGCTCGGGGATTGCCGGGCAGCCTTACTACTCGGCCTACTATTTTGCCAATCCGGACACCGGCTATTATGTCTGGGGGGCTTATTGTCAGGGCGCATCAGTCGATGGCGACTATTTCGCCTCTAATAGCGGACCATCCCAGGATGACAAGTTCACCACGGAAATCCGACTCTCACACCAGGGCGATACCTTTGACTGGTTAATGGGCTTCTATTACGAGGACAGCTCGGATTCCTGGCAGTCGCCATTCGCGACGCCGACCACGGGTGGCGATGGCAGCAATCAGAACTTCCAGAGTTCGGTCGCAGCACAGTTCTGGGAATTCTACTGGGCGAACTACTATGGATCGCCGGCAAACCCGATACCGTCCACCAACCTGGCAGGCGCAACCTCCAACTGGTACTCGGAGAGCACAACCGACTGGGAACAGAAAGCGGTGTTTGGCGAGGTCAGCTGGCATATGACGGACAACCTGAACCTGACATTGGGTGGTCGGTTTTTTTCACGTGAGAATACCAACCTCTACATCGTTAACCATCCGGGTGGTATTGGCGCTACCTTCGGTAGCAATGGCGAGCCCGATACCGGCGGTGGCCGTGAAAGCAGGAACGAGCGCCTGGCGAACGGCGGCTTGCCCCTGGGAAATAGCGGCAAAGATGAGGAGTTCATTCCAAAAATCAGCCTGAGCTGGAGTGTGACGGATGATTCGATGTTGTACGGTTTGTATACGCGCGGCAAACGCCCGGGTGGCGTAAACAGGAGCCGCGGTGATCCGTTCTTCCCGAATGCATACAATGCGGACATCATGGATAACTACGAGACGGGCTTCAAATCCAGTTTCGCCAACGGCCGCGGACGGTTTAACGCAACTGCCTACTACATGCTCTGGCAGGACTTTCAGCTGGAGCAGGTGGATCCGTCCCAGACACCTTGTCCGGCCGGCGGTCCCGACGAGATTCCACAGGTTTGCGGGCAACCCTGGCAACAGGTTGTTGGCAACGCCGGTGAAGCGCATATTGCCGGGCTGAATCTTGAGCTCGATTACGCGCTCAGTGAGAACTGGCTCATCGGTGGCAACTTCGAGAAAATGGAAGCTGAGGTCGACACGCCTCAGGACACGGACGGTAGTGGCGATCCCAACCTGACTAAAGGATTGCGACTGCCACTGACACCAGAATATAAAGCCTCTGCATGGCTTGAGTACACGGCGGCAAGCAAACTGTTTGGTTCTGAAAACTGGTTCTTCCGTACACAGTGGTCACACACGGGTGAAAGCCTCAATATTCTTGAGCCGCTTGATGAGACGGATGCGAATCCCCAATTCACGAATGATGCCTATACCATCGGTGATGTTCGAGTCGGTTTGATTGGCGAGTCCTGGGAGGCGTCGGTGTTCATAAACAACGTCACCGATGAGCGGGCTACCTACACGACTCAGACCGGTCTGTTTGAGTGGGCTCAGGCACAGGTCGCCGATGGCCGGGCGCATCATTCAACGCGGTATGTGAACCGACCCCTGGAAGTCGGCGTCAGGTTTATGTACCGATGGGGTGGCTAAGGCCTGATGTAAAGGTTAGTCAATAAAAAAACCGGGGGAAACCCCGGTTTTTTTTGTCTATTCGCTTTTACCGGAAATTTGGAGTCCTGATCAATCCTCGAAAGGCCAGGCTTCCAGGCCGTGTATCGCATTTCTGATATCCATCGACAGGTTGACTGAGCCGACTTTCTGCTTGCTCTCAAGATCGTAAAGCGTAATTGTTGATGGTGACGAACCGCCGGCAACAAAACGATCACCAACCGGGCACAAACCACGTCCGAATGCCTGGCGCGCAATTTTAGAATCGTCGATACCTGCATATTCAATGTCCGCACTGTCATAGGATGCGATCTTGAAAGCCGTATCCGTACCATCGCGGCGCACATGACGAACGCAATCACTCACCGTATCGTTGAACAGTACACCATCCCTCCAGGGCCGTGAATTGTGCGTACCGGCCGGCAGGTTGCAGACTTCGGTAACTTCCCACTTGCTGTTTAAGTGCAGCAGCGCTTTCGTGTGCAACCCACTAATGAAAATGCCAGCTTGATCAACATGCACCATGTTGACGTGGAAATCGTTGACAGGCCGCGGCCCGCTTCCTTCACGCGGGTCAAAAGTATGACCTGTCCATTTGTCGTACTGGCGTTGCAGATGAAAACCCCACTCGAATTCCTGGCTATCGAGGTTGAACGCCAGCAGGCTGTCGCAGCCTGTCGATGTCACGAAAATCATGCGCCCCATCCGGCAGATTTCATGGCAATGTTTCAGGTAGCGATTCTTGTATGAGCGCTGAATTTCGAAATTGCGGTCATAACAAAATAACTCGTCACTCGCGGCAATATAGATATTGTCGCCATCGAAGGTGATGCCACGCAGTCCACGGTCGGCGCCACGTCCTTCGAAATCGATGTCGCTGGTATTCCAGTCGACCCGTTGCGCACCCTCAAGCTTGTCAAAGTCGACGACGTATACGCCGCCGTGACTTTCGCCTTGCTGGCTGCCCCTGACGACTGAAGTCGCGATCAGTTTTGGTAGTTTGGTACTCATTGTTTTTCGATTGGTCCTTGCGGTCGAAACTTCCGCTGATAACTACATCCTGTCTTTCAAACCGTAATACATCATGCCCAGCGATACCATCATGTTGCCGAAACGGCTTACGCCTGGAATTTTCGCTCCCAGGAGGCTGGTGAACATATCCATACGTTCCAGCGTACCGCCGACGGCATCTGCCAAAACCTGCCCAGACAGGTGGGTTACGTTGACTCCATGACCGGAATACGCCTGACCATAAAAAACATTCGGGGCAATACGACCAATCTGCGGCACACGATTCATCGGCACTGCAATGGTTCCACCCCACGCATAGTCGATACCAATATTTTTCAATTCCGGATAAATTTTTGCCATTCGTGGTCGCAGCTGCGACTCGATAGCCGCCTGGTCCTCATCAAAGTAATTACATCGTCCACCAAAAAGCAGTCGCTTGTCGGCGCTCAGCCGGAAGTATTCAAGCACAAAATTCGGATCGCAGATCGCGAGGTCCTGTGGGTTAATTTTCTGCAACTGCTCTGGCGATAAAGGCTCAGTTGCAATGATGTAACTCCTGACCGGGAAAAACCGCGATTTCAGTGATGGCTCAAGCGCCTGATATGCGTTACCGGCGATAACAGCAAAATCTGCTGTAACGGTACCCTCCGCCGTGGTCACCCGTACCTTAGGCCCATGCTCTATACCGGTCGCTGCCGAATGCTCAAAAAGTTTGGCACCACGTGAGGCGGCCGCGCGCGCTTCTCCGACACACAAGTTTAACGGGTGCAGGTGACCATTGCCCATGTTCAGGAGTGCGCCTATGTAGGCATCAGTTCCGGTCATGTCACGAGTTTCATCGCGCGACAGTAAGCGATGCTCATGCGGAAAATTCCGCTCTGTCAGTATTTTTTCATCCGCTTCCAGATCACGCAGATGTCGCCCTTTTATCGCTACATCCAGGTACCCGGATTTCAGGTCGCAGTCAATTTCGTACTGTTCCACGCGCTCGCGGATAATGTGGTGGCCAGCCCAGCGCATCTCCCACAGAGCATCGGCTGCACTTTCGCCGTGCTTTTCCAGCAGGCGATTCGCACCGCTGACACCGGAAATCATTTGCCCGCCGTTACGCCCGGATGCCCCCCAGGAAATCCGGTTGGCTTCAAGAACGCATACATCGTAACCACGCTCGACAAGGGCAAGGGCAGTCGAAATACCAGTGAACCCGGCACCGATAACGCAAACGTCGGCGATCTGCTCACCTCTGAGCCGGGGGTAGTTGGTAACTTCGTTTGCTGATGCTGCGTAATACGAAGTTGTGTGTTCCTGATTAATATTCTTTAGCATTCATTCCGTCCTGGTAGCGGAGACGCTTAAGTATGACGGACGAGTATAATTCGCCAAACACTTTTGTAACGTCCGCCGAAGAGGGATAATCAATGACCCGTCAGGCAAACACTCACAGCCTCGTTGAGGATTTCACAATATGAACAAGCGCATCCGAAATATTATTTTGGCGACAGTCGTGACGGCGACTGTGTTTGCCTGCAGCCAATCTGAAGCACCACCAGCGACGTCCGGCGCAGATACGATTCTTCGTAACGGCAATATTTATACTGTTGACGAAAGCCGGCCCTGGGCGGAGGCGGTTGCAATTACTGACGGCCGGATTACTTTCGTTGGCTCCAACGATGACGTTGACAAACATACCGGCGCGGATACGACGGTCGTCGATCTGCAGCGTCGCCTGATGTTGCCTGCGTTTCAGGACAGTCATATCCACCCAATCGGTGCCGGCATCGAGGCTGCTGCCTGTGATCTGAACGGGCTTGACGACCTGCAGGCGTATCGCTCAACCATTGGAGCATATGCGGCGGCAAATCCCGAAGAAGCGTGGATTCTTGGCGGTGGCTGGTCAATGTCTGTGTTCGGCCCCGGCGGTGCTCCGAGTCGCAGCATTATTGACGAACTCGTTGCCGACCGGCCGGTCTTTCTTTCCTCGCAGGACGGGCACACAGGATGGGCCAACAGCCTGGCGCTGGAGATCGCCGGCATCGATCGCAATACGCCTGATCCTGTCGATGGCAGGATAGATCGGGATCCGGAAACTGGCGAGGCAATCGGTAGCCTGCAGGAAGGCGCGATGAACCTGATTTCAGCACATATCCCGCCAACGACACTGGAAGACAGGATACGGGGACTTGAGTACTCGATTAAAATGCTGAACGGTTACGGCATTACTTCCATTCAGGACGCAATCGTCAATCAGGAAGGACTGGAGGCGTATGCAGCCGTGGAGCGCAAGGGGGATTTGCACCTTCGAGTCGTCGCATCGTTATGGTGGGACAGGGAGCGCGACGAAGACCAGATACCCGGGTTGATTGCACTTCGCGAGCAATACGACACGGGAGGGCTGATCCGCCCGACAACGGTCAAGATCATGCAGGATGGAGTCATGGAAAATTACACAGCTGCCATGCTCGAACCCTACCTGGTACCCAGCGGCACGCGTGGCATCCCGATGGTGGATCCGGAGACGTTAAAGAGCGTCGTTAGTCTTCTCGACGCCGAAGGATTCCAGGTGCATTTTCATTCCATAGGAGACGCTGCCGTCCGCCAGGCACTGGATGCCGTCGAACAGGCGATAACAGACAACGGCAGGAGCGGCAACCGACATCATATATCGCACCTGCAGATGATTGACCCGGCAGACATTCCGCGCTTCAGGGAGCTCGATGTTGTTGCCAACTTTCAGCCACTCTGGGCATACGCTGATGACTACGTTACCGAGCTAACCATTCCGTTCATTGGCGAGGAACGGGCGCGCTGGATGTATCCAATTCAGTCCGTACTGGATGCCGGCGGAATGGTCGCGTTTGGCAGTGACTGGTCAGTTTCCACAGCAAACCCGTTTCCGCAGATAGAAACCGCAGTTACGCGAAAAAGTGCAGTCGACGAGTCGATCCCGGTCTTCATTCCAGAAGAAAGAATCGACCTGCAAACAGCGATCGCTGCATTTACCATTAATGCAGCATTCGTCAACAAACATGAACGGGACACAGGTTCGATCGAAGTTGGAAAATTGGCCGATCTCGTAGTCGTCGACCAAAACCTTTTCGACATTAAGCCGAGTGAAATATCGGAAACAAAAGCACTGCTTACCCTGCTAGGCGGCGAAGCTGTACATGGGAACCTGGAAGATTTCTGAAGTGGGCCAGGTGACCGCGAAGATCATCATGTGGGAGCCATGTTCAATCTACATCAATGTGGCTCGAGACGTTTTTGCCGATGTCCTGGCGACGGTGACATCAATATGGGGCAACTTTTATTCATGCGTCCATTGCCGGGCTGGGCGCAGTACCGCACTCCGATTAACGGCTTGTATCTTTGCGGCGCGGGCACCCACCCTGGTGGCGGCGTAACGGGCACTCCTTGTTACAATGCGGCACGAAGAGTATTGCGGGATTTGAAAATCTCGTAGGAGCGGCATCTTGCCGCGATTAGTTCGGTAGCGTTCGCGTGAGAACCGATCGTTATCGCCAGGTCGAGTTTTTATCGCGGCAAGATGCCGCTCCCACGAGAGACTCGCCTAGTTACCCGAAGCCGCCGCAACCTGTTGCTGAAAACTTATTTCTTCCTCTGCATAACGAATCCATGCTGCGGCGGTTTGTCGCTCCTCGGCATCACCCGTTACTGCCACTTGACGGAAAAGAACCAGCGCCTCTTCAAACTCACCAAGCTCTGCCAGGGCTATACTTTGCAACGTTAATGCGCTGACCGGGTTGTCGACACCTGCTTCCAGCGCTCTGCCGGCACTAGCTGCTGCTCCGCGCCAATCTCCGCTCTTTACTTGTATATTTGCTGCCCGCAGCAGCCAGGCGCCATCATTTTCTATTGCATAGATCTTTTCTAATGTTGCAATTGCATGAGCATATTCACGAGCACCCAGCCAGATCTGTAACAAAATTTTAAGATTCTCAAGATCATCGGGAACCACCCCGGCGATCATTTCATTTTCCAGGATAGAACCGGCAGTAAATGGTGTATCGTGCGCCACGTTAAGCCCGACCAGCGCCAGTATTCTTTGCGGATCTGTCACCAGGCTATTGTTGTAAGCAGTCATCATCACATCAAGTGCAGCTTTTTCATCATCCAGCTGAAGATGTGCAGCGGCCAGCATGTTCCAGTAGCGCGGCCTTCGCGGCCAGTACGACAGCATCGACTTCAGTATCGGAATCGCCTCAGCATAGTTCTCCAGTGAGAAATGAATATCGACCTCCAGCGTGTACCAGCTCTCGGTCGGTATCTCTGCCAGGGCGATCGCTTTTTTTACGAATGGCAGCGCATCCTCATACTGACTTAATGCAGCGTACCAGGAACCCATTAACAGGTAGGCGTCCGCAAAAGGTTCGTCTTCGTATTGAAACCATCGTTGCAACAAGTCTATGGCTCTCTGGAACTCCCCCTCTCCTGAATACAGACTCGCCAGCGAATAGAGAACACCCTGATGTGCAAATTGCGTTAACGTCTGAGCCGCCAGCGCCTTTTCAAGGTTTTCGATAGCCAGCCCGGAGTTTCCCTGCACACCATGAACGTAGCCAATCATTTGCCAAACAGCGGCTTTCTCATATTTATTTAACGACCGTTTCTCAAGTTGTTGCATTTCAACAAGCGCTTGATCAAAGGCATTTTCATCCAGTAGTTTGCCCACATTTTCAATTTTCGAATATATCCCGCCCGAGACCTCCGGGATAATATCTCTGGGCTTTGGCATGAGCAGATCGATTTCTGTCTGCGCCGGCACAGATGCCGAATAAATCAGCAACATTGACGCTACAAGCAGTTGAGCTCGATTAGCTGTGGTTACAGTCACGTCAATCATTTGAGCAGGTTGAAATTAATTCGTTGACTAACGCCGCGCGGTACAGGCTGACCGTCGACCACCCGCGGCTTGAATATCCATTTGTTGATAGCGGAAAGCGCAGCTTTCTCAAACATTCCTTTGGGCTCTGATGCGACAACACGGGCCTGGGCGACTGATCCATCCGGCATCACGATGTACTCCACATCAACCCAACCGCCCATCTTGCGCGTCATCGCAACCGTTGGGTAAATCGGTTCAACGCGAAGGATGGGCACGATGTCGCCATCCTCGCTGTACTTACCCACCAGCATTGCAGTTGAAAACCGGCCCATCTCAAGTGCCGATCCGACCCGCACACCGCTGATGTCAATGTTCGGTGTTTCGAGTTCCGGCATTGGTTGCAGCGGCGTCTCGTCAGGCTCCAGGTCCGGTTGTGGCAATTGCGGAAGCCGGGCCACTTTCTCTGGTTCCGGCGGCGGCAATCTGCGGCGAATATTCTCGATCTCTTCCAGGTTCAGGCGAATGAAGTCGAGATTCAACGTGCTGTTGCGTCTCTCATTTGCATCGCCAGCAGCAGAAATCATGCCACTCATCATCAGGAAAAGAGCGATTGCTACACAAGTTCCAATCAAAGCTGACATGAACAATCGCATCTCAGGTTGACTCCGGCTCTGTTGCGACCGCGATGTTCGCGACGCCGCCCAGCCGCACCTGGTCCATGATGTCCAGCATTACGCCCGTTGGTGCTGCTTCGTCCGCGATCAATACTGCAGAGCTTGCCGGATTTTCATTAACGGCACTCTCTACCAATTGTCGTACGTCGCTGACTTTCACAATTTGCCGGTTCACCCAGATCTGGCCATCGCTGTCGACACCGATCAGGATATTTGCATGACCTTGATCCGTTGCCGTCTCGGCAGCGGGTCTTTGCGGATCGATGCCGGTTTCCCGCACAAATGAGGTTGTTACGATAAAGAAAATCAGCATGATAAAGACGATATCAAGCATCGGCGTAATGTTGATGTCCATCTCATCAACCAGTTTTTCACGTCTGCTCGTCATTACATATCCGACAGCGCGACCATAGAGACCTGCTGCGCGCCGGCAACCCTGGCCTGGTCAACAACCTTGACGAGTAATCCTGCGTCCGAGTTTCGTGCAGCGGCAACAACAACCGCGGCATCGGGCATGGAAGCAAGATTCATTTCTATATTGGCATGCACCAGGCGAATATCTGTCTGCCGGTTTCTTATGAATATTCGCCCGTCGCTTTCAATTCGAACGAGTATTATTTCCGATTCTTCTTCTGTCGTTAGCGGTTCGTTCGCACTTCGATTCATCTCTACGCCTATTTCGTGCACGAACGATGTAGTGACAATGAAAAATATCAACATGATAAAAACGATATCAAGCAGCGGTGTTACGTTAATCTCCGCATCGCTCTCCGGACGCCGCCGCTTTCTCATGCTCGTTCACCGTGCTCTGATTCAATAGCCAGTAGCTCGCCGGCCTTTTGCACCTCTGCCCTGGCACGTTTTCGAAAATAAACTGCGAACCAAAAACCGGATAGCGCCGCAACCAACCCGGCCATGGTTGGAATTGTTGCCGCAGATACACCCGCGGCCATGAGCCTTGCATTGGTCGTTCCGGCAATCGCCACAACATTAAAAATCTGGATCATGCCGGTGACTGTGCCAAGCAGTCCCAGTAGCGGTAGCAACGCCATCAATGCCTGGATAATTCGTACGTAGCGATTGACTGCCAGTGAAATACCGGAGATCAGCTGACGCCTTACCCGCAGTGCGTTCCAGGACGACGTCTCGCGCCGGGATGACCACTCGTTACATATCGCATCGAGATTTTTTGTGTGCTCGTAACGAAAAAACCACAGACGCTCAATAATCATTGTCCACATCAGCGCAGTCGCTGCGAATATTGCCCATAAGACGCTACCTCCAGCGCCGACAAAACCCTGGAATGCGAGCAAAGGAGACTCCAGATTGAACACTGCTATCGGGCCTCTACGATGTTTTCAGCGTGCCGCGCGATAATTCCCGCACTTTGTTCTTCGAGAATCTCAATAAGCTCGCGACTCTTGTCTGCAATCAGCGCGTACAGAAAGACCAGCGGTATGGCGACAACAAGCCCCTCTACTGTTGTGACCAGGGCCTGTGAAATTCCGTCTGCCATCAGTTTTGGATCGCCCGTGCCATACAGAGTGATCGTCTGGAAGGTGCGGATCATGCCAACGACTGTTCCCAGCAATCCCATGAGCGGTGCGATGCCTGCGATGACCTTAACGACGCCTTGAAAACGCTCCAGTGGTGGCGTTTCCCGCAATATCGCCTCATCCAGTTTTCTCTCGAGCACATCCACTGTGGTGGTTTTGTTCTCGGTGTAGACCTTGAGGACGCGTCCCAGCGGGTTGTCGTCTGCGACAGTAGTTGCTTTTAGCTGTCTTGAGATTTGCACGCCTGTCTTTCGCAAAGACAGATACCTGAGTATTGCTATGACGAATCCGACCACGCCCATCAGGATAATGACGTAACCGATTCCACCACCGTAGGTCGCTTGCTCAACGATACCGGGTGACTGGATCACCAGGCTAAGCAACGAGCCCCGGCTTGGGTCAATGGCAAGTCGCATGTTGCCCGAAGTCGCGTCGAAGTATTTTTTCGCGACACGAACAACCCTGCCTGCGGGTTGGCGTGGCAGAATACTCAGCCGTGAGTCAGCCTGATCCGCCAACAGGTAGCCGTCGTCGCCCAGAACATTGAATGCGCCGACGCGGACGACTTCGTCGGTAATGCTTAAGCCACTGGCATCATCGACCTCAGTCGCAAACCGCACAACGGCACCTGATTCGATCATTTCCTCGAGCAGCAGGACCTGCAATTCCTGCAAATCGGCGATGACCGGAATTGTGGTCATTTCAACAAGTCGCGAAATTTTCTGTCGCCGATCGGGTGTTTGTGCCGATATCAGTGATCCGTCAATGATGCTGCGCGTATCCGCAACCTGTTGACGAAACACACCAAAGAGCTCACCCATATCACCGGTGCGAACTCGCAGGGTTTCATTTAGCTGCTCAAGTTCGATCTCATTGCTATCGAATTGTGCTCGTAATCGGTTGCCGCGCTCGGTCTGCTCGTGTAACTCAGCTTGTGTGTTCTCCAGTATCGCTTTTTGCTGATCCCGCTCTTCACGAAACTCTGTTTCCCGTTCGGTATTTTCCTGCGTGACCTCCCCTGCGCGCTCTCTTACATCCTGCAGCAATTCATCTAATGATTCTGCATCTTCCTGCGCGCTCGCGCTCGATGTGAACGAAAAAATAAGGGCTGCCAACATCAATTGCAGGGAACTCGCTGCAGACCACCTCATTGCACCGGCCCCGCTGCAGGCAACGGCAATTCAAGCAACTTCGGCGCCATTTGTTTCCTGGCAATGCGCAAACCGTCGGCGATATCCCGACTGAATGAATTATCCACTACCCAGTGCCGCTCGGCTTTATCCCAGAACCCGGTTTCTGCACGATCCAGCGTTTGATAGGCAAGCAGGACGCGACCAACACGAAGCAGATCTACCTTTCGTTCGTCTCCGCCAATTTCGAGCGTGCCGATGTAGGCTTCAATGTTGCGACCATAGGAGACTTCAATCTGGTACGCCTCCATGATCTGCCGGTATCTTTCGCTGACCGAAAGATCGGAGCGGCTCATGTTCATTTCGAGACGTACCAGACGATCTGAGCGCTCCTTTTGCAGGAATGGCATGTCCAGCTCGATGAATTTTCGCAATGTCGCAATCATTTCGAACATCAGGGGGACAACACCCCGCTCGACGTTACCAAATTCATCGATCTGCTGTTCCAGCGACAGTTTTTCACGTTCCTGATCAGCGACCAGTGCTTCAAGATTGCTGTTGTATATCCTGCGTCGGTTCAATTGCCGCGCTGCCTGACGATTCTCCGCAATATCGCTGCCGGTTTCGTCATCCAGCTGATCAACTTGTTGCTGCGATTGCTGCGATTGCTGACCTGAGGCTGCCTGCTCCTCCAGTGCCGGATCAATTGCCGGCGCGGGTTCCTGCGCTTGTGCCAGGCCAAGGAGCACGCTCAGCGCTGCGCTAATCAGGATCTTGCAGTGGTGGGAACGGCTTGCTGGTGTGGGCGCTGAAATGTGGGACATTCGACCCCCAATCGACTGAAAAGCCTGTTTTTATTAGTATTTATCCGGCAGATTCCAAAGTAGCAGAGCAGCGTGGTGAAAGGAAGGTGTTGGCCAGGCTTGGCATTCGCGGCTAAAGCCGCTCCCACAGTGAATTGCCAGTCTGACAGATCATGCCAGCTTCGCGATAATGGGTGGGAGCGGCTTTAGCCGCGAATAGATACCAATTGCGCTACGGAATGTCATTCAAATGCAGTCTTTTCGTAACAACAACGTAGAATTAGCAATACCGGCAATCCCAGAGAGGAAACGATGAATTTTTCCACAAAGACACTTATATCTATAACGCTACTCAGCCTGTTGATCGCATGCACTTCGAAAGAAGCAGAAGAGGAAGTCCGTTACAGCATACTCATCATAAATGGCACCGTTTATGACGGTTCACTGAGTGCGGGTCAGAGCACCAATATCGGCATCTCCGGAGATCGAATTGTTTCGGTAAATGCTGCGGCAGACGCACCGGCCGACCTTGTTATCGATGCGACCGATCGTATTGTCGTTCCCGGATTTATCGATCCGCACACACATGCCAATCCGGAGTTACTCAGCGACGAGCTCAAGGCGAACGTCAATTACCTGACGCAGGGCGTCACCACTGTTTTTGTCGGCGTCGACGGTCGTGGCCTGCCCGACAGGGCACCGGAAGTCGCCACAATGAAAGCACAGGGGATTGGCACTAACGTAGGCTTCTTCGCCGGTCATGGCTCAGCGCGGGAAGCCGCCATGGGCTTGGCAAATCGCGCGCCCACGGATGATGAACTTGATCAGATGCGCCAGCTTGTCGACGCGGAAATGCGTGCCGGCGCGCTGGGTTTGTCGACCGGACTTTTTTACAGGCCGGGCAGCTATGCAGAGACCAGCGAAGTAATCGAGCTCGCCAAAGTTGCGGCGAAATATGGCGGCGTCTATGACTCGCACATGCGCGATGAAAGTTCTTACAACATCGGCGTACTTGGTTCGGTCAAGGAAGTCATACAAATAGCTGAAGAGGCAAAGATACCTGTACATATGGCACACCTGAAAGCATTGGGTCGCGACGTCTGGGGACAAAGCGGCGACATCATTGCGCTCGTTGCTGCTGCACAGGAAAGAGGCATCGAAATAACAGCCGACCAGTATCCGTGGCGGGCATCGGGTACCAGCACCGGCAGTTCATTGGTACCGCGATGGGTCATGGCGGACTCAGAGGAGGCGATGTTCAAGCGGCTGGATAACGCCGATCTCAAGGATGGCATTCGCGAGGAGATGGAGGCCAATCTGTGGCGCCGTGGCGGTGCTGAATCATTGCTGATTACTGGCGAGAGTGAATGGCGGGGCATGACATTACAGGAAATTTCCGAGCAACTGGAGCTGGACCCGATTGATGCGGCTATCGAAGTCGTACGTAGTGGGGACCCGTCAATTGCGTCATTTAATATGAAACCGTCGGACATCGAAGCATTAGCAATCCAACCCTGGGTAATGACCGGATCGGACGGTTCTAACGGGCACCCACGAAAATATGCCTCCTATCCAAAGGCATATCGCGACATGGTAGTTGAAGCGAAATTATTTCCGTTGGAACGGTTCGTGTACCGCAGTTCGGCACTGGTAGCGGATACTTTCTACCTGTGTAATCGCGGTTACCTGCGTGAAGGTTACATAGCAGATATCGCGATAATCGATCTGGACAACTTCAGGCCGATCGCAGATTTTCAGAATCCGACTGA
>CAYOHF010000094.1:0-13483 GCA_964403695.1 uncultured Woeseiaceae bacterium
TAGCCATGGTGATGGTCACCTATGCTGTAGCGATCCGTCTTCACCTGAGTGGTCCAATTTCGATGGTCGTTGCGGGACTGTTAATCGGTAACCGGGGAATGACCTATGCAGTCAGCGAAAACACCCGCGACCACGTAGAAAAGTTCTGGTCACTCCTGGACGAAATTTTGAATTCGGTGCTGTTCTTGCTTATCGGTCTCGAGGTACTGGTGATTGCTCAAAGAGTGGACTATATCGGAATTGGGTTGCTGGCAATACCGGTGACGCTCGCGGCACGCTGGATCAGCGTTTCCGTACCGATACTATTTCTGGCGCGCTGGAGGTCTTTTACCAGAGGTGCAATACCGATATTGACCTGGGGAGGCTTACGGGGCGGCATCGCCGTGGCGCTCGCACTGTCATTGCCGGTCAATGAGTACAAACCGACAATATTGACTATCACCTACGCGGTCGTCCTGTTTTCAATAATTGTCCAGGGATTGACGATAAAACCACTGGTCGAGCGATTGGTTGCCCAAGGACCGATTGACGAAGCGTGATATTAAATAGTTAACGGTTGTGGGAACCGTTAATTCAGCTGCTACTACTGTGTGAGACGCAAAAATTCTGCGAGACTCGCCTTCGCTGCTGCCTGGCTATCCCATAGTTCAAAATCGCGCGGCCGCGGGCCAGCCGTGCGCAGTCGAATATCACTGGATTCGGCAATCAGACGGATTTGATCGACTGTCACCTGGTAATAAGCGTCTGCGGCAGATGCCATGGGCTTCACGTAGACCGGTTCGCTGATGCCCATTGTGTCCGGTGCCCAGCCGCTCAATTCAAATAGCAGCGGTTCACCGTCGGCAAAGATAACGATACTTTCCAGGCCATCCCGGACAGCCAATGGGTCTGTGACCTGCATTGTGCTCCAGCTGCTAACCCATAAGTAATATCGATATGAGCCACTACGATTGACCTGGATCGGACCTGCATTGACAAAGTTTCTCGCATACGCTGCCCGTGACGGGTTGTCCCGATAAAACATCAAAGGCGCGCTGGCATAAGTAATGGTTACGCCGGTCAGCTCGTCCATTTTCTCATAGACGGTCGGCGGTGATGAAGCGCAACCCAACATGCCAAAGAGCATGCACACGCACGCGGCCTGTCGAACTACACGATGAATGAGCGTCGCAATAGTCATCGAAACTAGAAGAATGCCTGATAGCCGAGATAGACGAAATAGGACTCACTATCCAGATTGATGGAGTTGGTCTCTCGCTCACTGAAACGCTTGCCGACTTCCAACTCCAGGCGAAATTTTCGATTCCAGCGATATTGCATGCGCAGCCCGGGTGTGTACAGCCACTCGTAACTTGAATCTACCAACGTTTGCCGCCTGTCGACTCGCAGTCGTGGATTAATACGAAATTTTTCTCCGATCGGCAGACGAGTGTCGAGACTCACTGAAATTACGTTGGTTGTGTCTGACGTCGAATATCGCAAACCGAGAATCGATACATCACCTTCCTTCATAAGGCTGCTGGCAGTGAGGTTGGCCGAATAATATTGGTATGTAGATTGTGGCGTCGCCAGGACGCCGCCCGACTCGGGAGTCCCACTTACATCAGTTTGATTGGCGTCCAAGCTAATTTGCAGTCGTGGCGATATCGTTTGGGACAAACCAAGAGAGTAGGTGGTTGCGACTGAGGTGCGGTCAAGGCTTAGTTGACGGAGTTCATCTTCGCTAAAAATCACGGCAAGCTCGGCGAAGGAGTTCACGGGCTGCCCAATGATGGCATTGCCTGTACTTAAAAAGGGACTGCGGCGACGATCAATCGTGCCATGAACGGTCAGGCGGGACTCGAAGCGCCAACTCCCTTGTAAATAGGCGCTGCCAATTTCCTTAAAAAGTGTGTCGTAATCGATAAGGCCCCAAAAACTCTTGTTGGCACCAAAATAGCGAAACTCTGTCCCGATTGCCCGCCGATCGTCGATCCCCTCTATGTCCTGTTGTATGAAAAACAGGCCAAGTTCAAGGTCTTCGAGGACCGGGCCATAGGTTACGCTGGTGCCATAGAATGTTCTCGCAGAGTCAATGCCATCTGATGCAGAATTTACTGGTGCGCCAATAACTGCGTTAACGAGTACGCGATCACTTGCCTGGTAGCCGAGGTTCAAACCGTCAAACCGGCCCAGGATTCCACCGGTGTTTCTTGATTGCCTGCCAACTCTGCCGCGCAGGCCTGTTGCGGCGTCTCCCAGGTCAGCGTAGGCGTACGAGATGCGTACGTCGTTACCGGATCCGAAACCTTCGTCCAAAAAATCATTGCGATAACCGGCGGATATACGACTGCTGAAGTCGAAGCGCTGCCCGCGACGTCTTACATCAAGATTAGCGTCAGAGTAGAGCGCGGACTGACTGACGATTTCATCCTGCGAACTCATCTGATTGACGTCGCGGCGGTAATACTGGGAAAAATAAGTCTGTATTCTCCACTCACTTTGTTGCTGCCTCGTACTACCTATGCGGGTATCGGACGTGGTCACCATGCCTGATGTCGACTGGCGGTCGACGGCAAGCAATACGGCAAGCCTCTGATTGACCCTTGCGGCACCGTCATCGTCCGGATAAAGAGACAAATACTTCTGGTACTCGGCTTTGGCGTGAGCTGCCTGGCCATTCTTCTCCCTGGAGAGAGCCAGGTACTCCTGCGCTTCAGCGTGCCGATCATGATTCGGTACACGGAGTACCTTGGTATAGATTTGCACAGCTTTTGAATATTCACTTTCTACCATTGCGAGTCGACCATCGTTCATCAGCACGTCGATCTTATCCAGCCCAATAGATGCGAATGCGATATTCGCGGTTTCAGCGTCAGGTCGACGCTCGGCAACGGTGGCAGTAGCCTTTTCGGCCCTGTCGATCCAGGCTGTCGGATACTGGTTGCGGAGCTTTACCAATTCAGCCTGAGCGTCGGCAGAGCTCGAGAATTGGCCAAGTCGTAGTCGATACCAGGTCACGCCCGCCAGCACCACTTCCGACTCAAATACTTCGAAACCCGGCGCAACTGCTACCGCCGACATGTCAGATTCGGCGTGCGCCTGGCGGCTGGACGAAAGATTGATTACGTACGACGATTGCAGTTCGTCTGGCTTCTTCACCCGTACGCCGCCTGTACCCGAATTAGTCAAAACCCTCGCATCTGGTGGAGTCAGGTGGAGTCGAACGGTCAGGTTATTCGATGTGCCGCTATGCAATACTTCGTATTCGACGGTCTCGCCGAATACGAGGGTGAGTACCTGCCCACCGCTGGCATTGCCGTCATAAACAATTTCCTGGAGATTAACGAGATCCGCTTGCAGTGGTCGAAGCTGCTCGCGAGATTGAGCGACCAATGGGGATACGCCGTTGCAGATCGTGGTCGCTTCCAGTTGTATACGTAGCGTGTCGCCACGGTTTGCTGGAAAATGCTCTATATATTCCACGCCGCATGCGAATTGAACGGATACTTCCGCAAGGGAACTGCCGCGCGTAACTTTTGTGCCGGAAATAAACGCGGGTGCCGCGAATGCAGCGGACGTAAGGCACAGCAGCACCAGGGACGCCAGGTGCTGCGTGCATCGA
Organism: uncultured Woeseiaceae bacterium; assembly: GCA_964403695.1. Classification (GTDB taxonomy): domain Bacteria; phylum Pseudomonadota; class Gammaproteobacteria; order Steroidobacterales; family Woeseiaceae; genus SZUA-117. Next base: position 3,605 of record CAYOHF010000094.1, read on the forward strand.
TTTTTACAAGTATTAGAATCCACCGCCAGATATCCTATGACCGGGCGCGGTTCGTATGCGGCTCGCGTCTACCATTCGTCGTCACTGATTCTGTGGCAGCCACTGTCAGCACAGTTCTGGTCCCTGCTCAGGCCATTATGATCGTCCTTGTCTGCCTTGTAGTCATTGGCGTGGCAGCCCGCGCAATTGGGTTTGTATCCGGGAGACCTCCAGTTGATGGCCTCCGTGTTGGATCGGTGACATCGCGTACAGTCAAAGTTGCCACGGTGGTCCTGCGGCTCATAGGCGAGAGTAGTGTGACGGTAATCGGCCGGTCTCCAGGTATTCGTAATGTGGCAGGTATCGCATTCCTTAGGCGTGCTGAAGTGTCCCGAGTTTGTGCCAGTTGCAATGACACCGTTGTGGCAGGTCGAACACGAGCCAAGCACTTGGGTGTGATCGACGGTAAGTACGGGCGCAAACACGTTGGTCGTGTGGCAGTCCTCACAGACATTCGTCGTTTGCGGGTGGGCCGGATTTTTGCCGGTCGCATCTGTGCCGTTATGGCAGCTAACACAGTTGCCCGTAATATTTACATGATCGAAATTCGCCGGTAACCAGGCAACTGTGCTGTGGCAGTCGTCGCAGTTGTTGCCGCTGGCAATATGCGTTGGGTGCTTACCGATTGCGGTGACGCCGTCATGGCAGGAACCACAACTTCCCAGTACCTGGGTGTGATCGACTATCGTCACCGGCGCGAACACACTCGTGTTATGACAGTCTTCGCAAACGTTCGTCGTTTGAACGTGAGTCGGGTTTTTGCCGATCGACTCGGTGCCATTGTGACAGTTTACGCAATTGCCCGTGATGGTGGCGTGGTCGAATTGTGCCGGTAACCAGCCGACCGTGCTGTGGCAATCGTCGCAGGTATCGCCGCTGGCAATATGCGTTGGGTCTTTGCCGATGGCAGTGATGCCGTCGTGGCAGGAACCGCAAGTACCAATGACCTGGGTGTGGTCGACTGTCAGCACCGGCGCAAAAATATTGGTGCTATGGCAGTCCTCACAGACGTCCGATGTCTGAATGTGGGTTGGGTTTTTGCCAATTGCCTCGGTGCCATTATGGCAGCTGACGCAGTTGCCGGTGATATTCACGTGATCGAAATTGGCCGGTAACCAGCCGACCGTGCTGTGACAATCATCGCAGGTGTCGCCGCTGGTGATATGGGTTGGGTTCTTGCCGATAGCCGTGACACCGTCGTGGCAGGAACCGCAAGCGCCGATCACCTGAGCGTGATCGACCGTCATCACCGGCGCAAAAATATTGGTTGTGTGGCAGTCCTCACAGACGTCCGACGTCTGAATGTGGGTCGGGTTCTTGCCGGTCGCGTCCGTGCCGTTGTGGCAGCTGACGCAGTTGCCGATGATATTCACATGATCGAAATTGGCCGGTAACCAGCCGACCGTGCTATGGCAGTCATCACAGTTATTGCCGCTGGCAATATGTGTTGGGTTCTTGCCGGTCGCCGTGATGCCGTCATGGCAGGAACCGCAGCTGCCAAGCACCTGCGAGTGATCGACAATTAACGCTGGCGCGAACACGTTTGTGGTGTGACAGTCCTCACAGACGTTCGTGGTTTGTACGTGGGTTGGGTTTTTGCCGGTTGCGTTGGTGCCGTTGTGACAGCTGGCACAGTTATTGGTGATAGTCGCGTGATCGAAATTGGCCGGTAACCAGCCGACCGTGCTGTGACAGTCGTCGCAGGTATCGCCGCTGGCAATATGCGTTGGGTCTTTGCCGATGGCAGTGATGCCGTCGTGGCAGGAACCGCAAGTACCAATGACCTGGGTGTGGTCGACTGTCAGCACCGGCGCAAAAATATTGGTGCTATGGCAGTCCTCACAGACGTCCGATGTCTGAATGTGGGTTGGGTTTTTGCCAATTGCCTCGGTGCCATTATGGCAGCTGACGCAGTTGCCGGTGATATTCACGTGATCGAAATTGGCCGGTAACCAGCCGACCGTGCTGTGACAATCATCGCAGGTGTCGCCGCTGGTGATATGGGTTGGGTTCTTGCCGATAGCCGTGACACCGTCGTGGCAGGAACCGCAAGCGCCGATCACCTGAGCGTGATCGACCGTCATCACCGGCGCAAAAATATTGGTTGTGTGGCAGTCCTCACAGACGTCCGACGTCTGAATGTGTGTCGGGTTCTTGCCGGTCGCGTCCGTGCCATTGTGGCAGCTGACGCAGTTGCCGGTGATATCCACGTGATCGAAATTCGCGGGTAACCAGCCGACTGTGCTATGGCAGTTATCGCAGGTATCGCCACTGGTGATATGTGTTGGGTTCTTGCCGATAGCCGTGACGCCGTCATGGCAGGAGCTGCAAGTGCCGACAACCTGCGTGTGATCGACAGTCAGCGCCGGCACAAACATGTTGGTGGCATGGCAATCGTCACAGGTATCCGTGGTTAGTATATGGGTCGGGTTCTTCCCGGTTGCATCCGTACCGTTATGGCAGGAGCCACAACTACCTAAAACCTGGGTGTGATCGACGGTCATTGCAGGCGCGAAGAGATTGGTGGTGTGGCAGTCCTCGCAGACGTCCGTTGTCTGCACGTGGGTTGGATTCTTGCCAATCGCATCCGTACCGTTGTGGCAGCTGACGCAGTTGCCAGTAATATTCACGTGATCGAAATTGGCCGGTAACCAGCCGACCGTGCTGTGGCAATCGTCGCAGGTGTCGCCGCTGGCGATATGTGTCGGCTGTTTGCCGATAGCCGTGACGCCGTCGTGGCAGGAACCGCAAGCGCCGATCACCTGGGTGTGATCGACGGAGACGACGGGCGCCCATACTGTCGGGCTATGACAATCTTCGCAGACATTCGATGTCTGCATGTGTGTCGGGTTCTTGCCGGTCGCCTCGGTGCCGTTATGACAGCTGACGCAGTTGCCGAAAATATCAACGTGATCGAAATTGGCTGGCACCCAGCCGACTGTCGTATGACAGTTGTCGCAAGTATCGCCGCTCGTAATATGAGTCGCGTTCTTGCCGGTCGCACTAACACCGTTATGGCAGCCAACACAATTGCCAAAAACACCACTGTGATCGAAAACAGCGGGAAGCCAACCAGTAGAGTTGTGGCAGTCGTCGCACTGATCGCCGGATGAAATATGGTCCGGAGTTTTGCCGGTCGCCTGGATGCCGTTGTGGCAGGTTACGCAACTACCCGTTATTGATGAATGATCCATGAAGACGCCCGCGGTCCACGACGAGGTGTTGTGGCAATCAGCACACCCGGCGGTTGTCGCGACGTGATCGACTGTTTTTGAGGATGCTTGCACCAGACCGCCCGGTGAGTGGCAACTCACACAGACTGGTTGCGTGGCACCGAAAGTTGCGCTGACATGACATCCTTCGCAAGTTACGTTTGAATGAGCACCGTCGAGTACGAATCCAGTGCTGAAATGATCAAAAGGTTGCTGCGCTGTAGCGACGAAGCTATACATCGTTCCTGCGAGTAGCAAAAACACCAGGAGCAGCCGGAATCCAGTCGGTCTGGCTGGGTGGGCCCGATTTCGTCTGAATGGGTAGATCATTGCAGTGACCTTACGTCGCTGAAGGAGGTGTCGCTGTGACAGCGACCGCAGTCTGAGCCAAATTCGCTATCGTGTACGTCGTCGGCGCGATGACAATCGCTGCAGGTATTACCAACACGTTGCATGGAGGCCAGTGAGCCCCGGTGACAATCGTTGCAGGCGACATCTACATGGGCGCCGTTTAAACTGAAGCTCGTTCGCGCGTTGTGATCGAACAACCACAGGTCCCATGCGACAGGGTTGTGGCAGGAGCCACATTCATCATTGAAGCGACCCTCGTGAGTATCATCTTCTGCGTGGCAGTCGACGCAGTTGTTGTTCGTGCCGACGAATATCGTGGTTTCGTGACATGCATCGCATTCGAGATTGTCATGTTCGCCAAGCAGAGGGAAAGCGGTCAGATCGTGGATGAATAATGGAGCTTCCTGCCAGCTTTCTTCGGTGTGGCAGTTGTCGCACTGGTCACCCTGTTTGCCATCATGAACTTCGTCCTCAAGATGGCAGGACGCACAGTCTGTGCCGGGTGATGCATCAAATATCGGATCGATATGGCAGTCGACACAGGCAACAGTGGGGTGGGAGCCACGCAAAATGAAGTCTGTGTCATCGTCGTGATTAAACAGAGTTGCGGCCCACTCATCGTTGGAATGACAGGTGCCGCAATCCGGACCATGGTGTCCGTCGTGTTCGTCGTCCTCTAGATGGCAGCCGACACACTCCGTTTCGAGTTCATCGCTGAACGGGTCTTCAGTGTGACAATCGTCGCAGGTTAGCTTCGCGTGCTTACCCTTTAGCGTAAATTCAGTATCACGAGTATGGTCGAACGTTGTCTCCGTCCATGAAACCGGACTATGACAGTTTTCACATTTTTCACCGCTGCGGCCTTCGTGAAAATCGTCATCGGCGTGGCAACCGAAGCATGTATTCTGCGTAATCGAAAGGGATTTATCCTCGTGACAATCGGTACAGGCGACTTCCAGGTGATTGCCTATCAAGGGATAGTCGGTCGTGTCATGGTCGAAAGATATCTCGAGCCAATCCGTTTCATTATGGCAATCTGCACATTCTGTGCCGAGACTCTCTTTGTGAATGTTGTCATCACGATGGCAGCCGATGCAGTCACCCGGTGCATCACGATGTTTTTCCGCAGGTTCATGACAGTCGGCACATGCTGTATCGACATGTTTGCCGCGCAGCTCGAAATCAGTGAAAAGATGATCGAATGTTGACTCGTTCAGACCGAGAATGCCTGCATCACGACCTTCGTGATCCGTATGACAGGATGCGCACTCGTTATTACTGGCATCGGAGAACTTGCCATGGAAACCGGCATCGCTGGCGATGTCTTCGCTAATGTCTTCGTGACAGTCAAGGCAAAGTTCTCTTTGTTCCGATCGACTAAACGCTTTGTGACACGACGAACACTCCGATTCGAGGTCGGCATGACCCGCTATGAGTTCTCCGGGCATGACCAGAGATTCAACGCTTTGTGCGCTGGCAGCTTGGCTATACATGCAAGCCAGCATTGCTATTACTCCAGTTAATCCGAATAGACATCGTTTCATTCCGTTGATTGCCTAGTACATATGTACAGCCAGCACATGTAACAGAGCTGAAATAACCATCATGAAAAAAAATGGCATATGAAGTACGTGCCAGAGAGAAAACATTTTTTCGTAAAGTGTGAATTGAGCAACGCGACCGGTCAGACGTACGAATCTGCGCACATAGGCTGAACTGGCTTTCCTCAGCCGTCGATAGTCTCGCGCTACCGTTTTGGATTCGGTGGCGCGGGCTTTTAGTTCACGACGTGCAGTGACCCATAACGAATACCATACTGAGTATTGTTTGAAGGTCCATTTCAGGCTCGTGCCGGTATCCATCGTGCCGGTTACAGCACACCCCTGTACTTCAGTCGCAAGGGTTTCCAGCTTCGCTGTTAATGCAGGCAATAACGTCGCAAGTCCGTGACTGTTTTCGAGAGACTTCGCTAAATCTGCCTGTAGTTCAGTCAGATTAGATTTTCGTCCATATAGGCCGCGATGAATGTGGGCGTAGATATGTCGTCCAATGATGCCGCTGCCTGCGACCAGCAGCATGCAATACAAAGCGACCCGGCTGTTGAATGATCCAAGCTGAAAGTTGCTGTGATAAAGCACCAGCAGCGGCCCCAGCATGCCAAGAATCATATGAGCGCGAAACCATTTCTGCGTACTGCCAAGGAATCGCAGTAGTTTTATTCGCTTGCGAAGCGGATACAGCAGCAACATCAACATCATTGAACCACCGGCAATGCCCAGCCAGTAGCCAAGTCCTTCCTCAGGGTTAATAAGGCCGTAGTCACGCAACAACCAACCGATACCTACCGCGAGGGTCGTCAGAGAGTAGCCGTAGAATGCACTGCTCTGGCGACTTTCACTGGTGCCAAACATTCGCTCGTTGAATCTGCTCCGGGCATACACCCGATCAAGCGCCATGTCATTCATTGTCCGATCCTCTTCCTTGAAGATCGTCTGCCGGGCCACTCTCAATCAGCAAAAGAATTTCATCGCCATCCAATGGGGATACAGGCTTGCTCGATACCTCGAATCCATTCAATGTGTCGCCCGCCATTCCACTGCGTGAAATGCGAACTGTAACCACCAGTTGCTCGTAGTCTGCGATGTGCGAACCGGGCACCATCGCCTGCGCATCGGTCAACGCGAAAGTCAGTGGTAGCTCTGATGCCGGCTTTCTCAACGCAAGAACAGGCATCCGCTGCGCTGCTGTTTCTTTGGCGAATATGAATACCGTGTCGCTTGGCTTTACCTGCGCTGCGACATCGGGGCCCAGCGCTACCCGACCACGAATTGCCGGTCCCGCAACTGGTGTTGGCTGGTCCTGCACAGGGTTTTCGCCAGACAGCGATTTATCAAGCGTCGGATCGGATTTGCCAAGCGACTTTGCCCGATCATAGGCTGCAATCGCTTCTGATCGACGCCCGACATGTTCATACGAGCGTGCGAGCAGAATCCAGCCATCCGGGTCATTGGGCTCCTGCTCCAATCTTTGCTTTAGTCCGTCGACCAGGCTGGCAACCGATGCCGATCCTTTGTTCGATTGGCCACTGTTAGCAGAATTCGCGCTGGTCTGATTGTGGTCAGCGGGGCTGCCCCTGGTGGACAAAGCATCGGGTGACCCCAATTTCGAGTAAATTCCAAGAGCGATGAGCGGAATCAGCACGCTCGGCAAAATTGTTGCAGCACTGAAACGTGGCTTTCCCGAAAAAAGCGGAATTGCGACGATTCCAATCGCTGTGATTGACATCGCAATTGTCAGCCCCCAAAACGCAAATGACATGTCTTCTCCATCCCTGCAGGCGCAGGAAATTTGTTGTTGTAGTGATCAAAAAAAGCCAGCCCGGCAACGCCAGTTCCCGAATCGGTTCTACGCCGGTTTGCTCCATTCCCGGTTGGCTCCTTTTTTACACGATATGAAGCACTAATAAGTTCCACCAATTCACAAAATATTAAAAAAAATCAGCAAGTTGTCGGGTTTTGGCGACAGATTGAAGCGAAATGAGAATCATCCGTAATTGGAGTATTAAATTTGATTATTCCGCCCGCGCTCTGATTACAAATTCTGAAAGAAAATTTCGCGTCCGCGGTGCATTTATTTGTCGATGCGTGAACTATTTCACTTGTTCAATTCACGGGCGCGGTATGCTCTCGGCGTTCTGGTTGGTTATGGGTAATTTCGTGAACGGCTCCTACTTTAATTTGCTGTACCTGATTCCGGTGTTGTTGATCACCTACTGGTATATGTACCGGCATGCCCGCCTGGAGCGCATCAGCCTGGCAGCGTTAAAGGTGGCTACAGAGGCTGGTATGCTGGAACCGCCGACCCTGCATCCCGAAATCGATCCAATAATATGCATTGGCTGCAAGTCCTGCGTCTCGGCATGCCCGGAACAGGATGCGCACGCAGTACTTGGCATGATCGGAAAAAAAGCGTGGCTGGTCGGGCCATCAGATTGCATTGGTCATGGTGCGTGCAAGACGGCTTGCCCGGTCGGGGCCATCAAGCTCGTCTTTGGTACGGCATCACGCGGTGTTGATATTCCCGTCGTCCAGCCAAATTTCGAAACCGACATACCTGGCATCTTTATCGCGGGTGAGCTTGGCGGCATGGGTCTGATTCGCAATGCGATCGAGCAGGGACGACAGGCGATGCAATCGATTAGCAAGCTGCTGAAATCCGGGCATGGCAACGACCTTGATCTACTTATTGTAGGTGCCGGGCCGGCGGGATTTACAGCAACGCTTGCTGCGAAGTTGGGTAAATTGAAATCAGTGACCGTTGAGCAGGAATCTCTGGGTGGAACGGTTGCACATTTCCCAAGGCGTAAGCTGGTGATGACTCAGCCAGCCGAGTTACCTATATTTGGAAAAGTAAAATTCAAGGAAATACAGAAAGAAGATCTGATCGATTTTTGGCAAGGTGTCGAGAAAAAAACAGGCGTGAAAATTAATTACAACGAACGAGTTGAAACTGTGGTGCCTGCAACGGGAGGCTCCGGATTTCAGGTCGAAACCAATCAGGGTGAGTACAATACCCGAGCCATACTCCTGGCAATCGGTCGTCGTGGCACGCCCCGCCAACTTGGTGTTCCCGGTGAAAATCTGCCGAAAGTATCGTATCGCCTGATCGATCCTGAGCAATATAAAAATCAACATGTACTGGTCGTTGGTGGCGGAGACAGTGCACTCGAGGCTGCGACGAGTATTGCAGAAGAGCAGGGAACAGTGGTCACGCTGTCGTATCGCTCCGCCGCGTTTAGTCGGGCGAAACAGAAAAATCGTGAGAAACTCGAGGCAATGGAAAGTGCAGGAAAAATTCGCGTTTTATTGAGTTCGAATGTTAAGCAGATTGAAGCGGAATCGGTTTCCATTGTGCTCGAAGATGGTATGGAAACTATTCAGAACGACGAGGTAATTGTCTCGGCTGGCGGTATTCTGCCGACAAAGTTTTTGCAGGAGATCGGTATCAACGTCGTCACCAAATGGGGAGACGAATAACGACCTGCTTGCAGCCATCGCGGCGAGACGCCGCTCCTATGGAATCTGTGCCACACTTTGGCCGTCGGTCAGAATCGCCAGGTCACGCCAAGTGACGGTATTAGCGGCAACCAGTTTCCCTGATCCGCATCAAGGGTCTGATTGCCACTACCATCAGTCAATACGCGATATTTGGTGCAACACGGATTCTCACGATCGTAGAGATTAGTGATCTCCAGAAAAACGCTTAACTCACCTTTCGAGACATCGAATCGCCGGCTTGCCCTGGCATCAATTGAGTGAAATACGGAGTGGCGAAGCGCATTTCGCGGCGTTGTGGACGCAAGCAATGCAGATGAACCATCCGGGTTAGTAACACTTTCAACGATTAGCTCCGTTCGTGGCCAGCCCGTGTGCACAGATCCGGCAGCACTGAAATTCCATTTGTTCCAATCCCAGTTGATACCAGCCTTGACGGTGTGGCTCTGATCCCAGCTACGTTTCACCGTACCCTCTGTCAGTGAATCCTCGATTACTGACCAGGTGTAGCTCAGCCACCAGAGCAGAGACTCCGTATCGTTTCCACCGGTCACCATAAGCTCCACGCCCTTGGAAACCGCGGCCTCACCGTCAATACGCACACGGTCTATTTGCAGTTCCGGTATCAGCACCAACGGATCGAATGCGTTCTCAAAGCGCGGCATTAACTGTCGATATCTCTTTTTGTAAATTTCCACGCGGACGTCAATGCCCGATGTCAGCTTGTGCGACAAGCTCGCTACTGCATGCCGGGCACGTTGCGCGGCAAAAAACGTCGACACACCGTCTGCTACCTGCAGTTCATTTATTTCCTGTGCCTGGTAAAACTGTCCGAAACCAAGTCTGACCTCGGTTCGTTCACCCCAGCGATAGAGCACGTTTAAGCGCGGGCTTATTTGGGAATCATCGCTTGCAGTCGTGTACGTTTGCTGATCCCAGCGCATGCCTGCGTCCAGGATCAGGTCATCAAAAGGCCGCCACCTCGTTTCTATGTAGACGGCATATTGTGCTCCTCGTGGTGCGGTCCGGATGCTGCGTACAAGCGAGGGTTGATTGTCCAGTATCTGGTCGAAGGGCGGAAAAATATTGAGCGTCGAGTCATACTCATATTCAGCCTCGAGGCGTTTAATATCGAAGCCAGTGCCAAATAACCATTTATTTGACATGGTCCATTGCCAGTCCTGCTTGAGAGCCACAGATTGAAAATGACGGCTATCAATGAC
>CAYOHF010000095.1:0-13253 GCA_964403695.1 uncultured Woeseiaceae bacterium
TGGAAGATGATTGCAATCGCGCATTGGCACAAATGATGGATGTTGCTGCTGGCGCCGAAAACGTAATTGTAAGCAGAGAAAATTCGCATTGTCGTCCAGCAGCAGTTGAGGGTGAAGTTTTCTCGAGTGTTGACGATGCAAATGCATTTTTCTCGGGAACTGATGGTTGGGGTGTGCTGACTGGCGATGAGCAGCCTGCCGATTTCACGCAATCCGCACATCAGGACCGACTGAAAAACCTGCACGAGTGTGCGGACGTCGCTGATGTTGCACCTTGCAAAATCGGTGAAATCATCATCGAAGCTGCGGCCGAGACCAAGACTACGGAAGTCTGGCAACACCAGAAATAGGCGCCTCTGCAGTTGACGTGAGGTCAGCCTGACGGTTGCAAGTGAAAAAGAATTGCGCCGCTGGCAAATTACGTCGCTATTCCACAGCATGCGCGCAAAATGAGTGGTCTGCGCCTGGATCGAAAACCAGTGCAATAAATTATTGTGTGGCCGGGTCTGGTTGTCATGAGACGGTTAGTAATCGAGGGCTGCATTCCAATGCTGCAAATGAACAAAAGAGTTGTGCCGCTGGTTGAGTACTGTGCAGAGTCAACGACGGCATGCCTCGTAACAATGGTGCAGGGAAATTTCCTGGCACTTACATTCGGCCACTTGTTGATTGCATCACAAACCGGAGTGATCGCGGGAGCAGTCGCGTCTGTTGCGATATTGCTATCCCGCAGCAACAAGAGCTGGATTATTTCGCTGCTGCTTGGAATTGCTACCGCCGTAGTAGATTTTTTCGTTCACCCCGGGATGTTTGGACCGGTTGCGATGGAGGCCATAGTGACTGGTATCGCTGCAGCCGCGCTTTCCTACCTGGTCGGGATAGCAGTGCGGATGGCCCGCAGGAAGTCGGTAACGGCGGGTTGAATTTTTAGAATGCGAAACGCGAGGCTGATATCCGTTGCGTATGGTATTGAACAGCCTGGACGGTGCCATTAAAAGTCAACGGGTGTCCCGGCCTGGAACATCCGTCAAATCGGCGCAAACATCTCGAATTAAATTCAAGAGTCTATTTGAAGTTCAGTACCCGGACTACTATGTCTGGACTGCGGAATTTCTGCGTGCTGATATGGACGCGGGCTGGCAGCCAACTGGAAACTGCTTTTTCAACAGGCTACAAGTCCTCCTGAAGTAGTACATAAATGGCTCCGGTGCCGCCATCCACCTGGCGTGCTGAAACGAATGCCAGCACCTGGCTCCATTGTCGAAGCCAGCTGTTCACCTTGCGTTTCAAAACCGGGCCACGCTCTCCCGAGCCGAGACCCTTGCCATGAATAATACGCACACAGGTATGACCACGCCTGCTGCTGGCAACGATGAAATCATGCAATGTTTCTTTAGCCTGCGGAATAATCATGCCATGCAGGTCGACTTCGTTTTGCACGCTGTAACTACCGCGGGCCAGTTTTCGCATGGTGCGTCGACCCACTGAGGCGCGCTGGAAGCGCAGGCTGTCACCGCTGGCCGTTTCCGAATCATCGACGTCAGCATGCATACTTTCGTGCATTACCTCGTTTTCGTCCTGGCGAGAGAAACGCGCCCGAGCCGGCGCAACAGTACGCGGCGCGGGCTCCTTTTCCGGCTGGCGCAGTGGATTAGCGTCAGCCATCACACGACGAAACAATCCTGCGTCGTCCTCTGTAGCCGGTTGCTCATCCGCTTTTTTTATATCGTCCCAATCAGTCATCTTATTTTTGTGCTATTGCGCTATGGTGGGGCAGGAACATTGAGTATAGTGAGCGCGGGCCTCAGAGCCAATGCACAGGGACCGCGGCGAGGGGACGGTGATCATTGATTCCCTGGTGCCAGCCGCAAGCGAATAAGATAAACAAATAGTGAAAATTCTGGTGAGTAACGACGACGGCTACCTCGCGCGAGGAATCAGCGCGCTGGCGCTGGCGCTGTCTGATATTGCAGAGGTGACCGTAATGGCGCCTGACAGGAACCACAGTGGTTCCAGCAATTCATTGACACTGCATGCGCCGCTCAGGGTTCACCAGGTTGAAAAACAGCGCTATTTCGTCACTGGAACGCCTTCTGATTGTGTGCATATAGCGTTGACGGGCTTTCTCGATGAAGACCCTGATATCGTCGTCTCCGGCGTCAATCATGGCGCGAATCTCGGTGATGATGTGATCTATTCCGGGACCGTCGCTGCCGCAATGGAGGGGAGATTCCTTGGCCTGCCAGCTATTGCTGTCTCCCTGGTCGGTCAGCATGGTAAATATTTTGACACCGCAGCAAGGGTCGCTGCCGATCTCGTACTCAAACTGCAGAAGGACCCGCTGCCACGCGACATCATGCTGAATGTGAACGTGCCGGATCTGCCCTACGACGAATTAAATGGCGTCCGCTCCACGCGCCTCGGATTTCGGCATCGTGCAGAAAAAGTGGTCAAGAACAGTGACCCGCGGGGCAACACGATTTACTGGATCGGGCCAGCGGGCCCTGGACAGGATACGGGTCCAGGCACTGATTTTGCGGCTATCGAAGACGGAGCAGTGGCTGTCACGCCGTTGAAGGTAGACCTGACACGACACGAGGCGCTGGGCCAACTAACGGACTGGCTGGCTAAATGACGCTTTCCAATCAAAGTGTGCAGGGTATCGGTATGACGTCCGCGCGAACGCGTGACCGACTGGTGATCCGGCTCAAGGAGCATGGCATTCGGTCTGCCGCGGTGCTTGAGCAAATCCGCAATGTACCCAGACACCTGTTTGTGGATGAGGCGTTGGCAAGCCGCGCTTATGAAGATACTGCATTGCCGATTGGCCTCGGCCAGACAATTAGCCAGCCCTATATTGTTGCCCGAATGACAGAGGCTTTGCTGGATAATTTTGATGGCGAGAAGGTGCTCGAAATTGGTACTGGATGTGGCTACCAGACAGCCATACTCGCACCACTCGTTAAAGAGATATACACCGTTGAGCGCATCCCCGAACTATTGCGCAAAACAAAACAGCGCTTACGTGATCTGAATATCTATAACGTGAGGTTCCGCCCAGGAGATGGTTGGGAAGGATGGGCGAAGTACGGGCCTTACGACGGCATCCTGGTCGCCGCGGCAGCCTCAGAGTTGCCACAGAAACTGCTGCAACAACTTGTACCCGGTGGGCGGTTAATAATGCCGGTAGGGCCGCCGGGGAAACAGGATCTGATTATGGTCACGAGGATGGATGACCACTATGAGCAGGTGTCACTGGGTGCGGTAAGCTTCGTGCCATTGGTTAAAGGTAAATAACATACAAAACAAGATGTTGTATATACTACTTCGACTGTATTCTGATGGTCGGACACTGCTGTCACAGCGACCATTCAACCAGAACCGGAACTAATTTTGCGACTATTCGGACCATTGTATGAGCGTGTTATCGGCTGGGCGGCGCATCCGCATGCGGAGCGCTATCTTGGGCTCTTGAGTTTCGCCGAGTCCTCATTCTTTCCCATCCCTCCGGACGTGATGCTGGCGCCAATGTGCCTGGCGGATCGCCAGCGTGCCTGGCGCTTCGCGACAATTACCGCGGTGATGTCTCTTCTGGGTGGGATGGCGGGTTATGCCATCGGCTATTATTTATTCGCCTCGATCGAGCCGTGGATACATTCGATGGGTTACTGGCCAGCCTATTTGCGTGGCAAGGAATGGTTCGATGCCTGGGGTATCTGGGCAGTGTTCATTGCCGGTTTTTCACCGATTCCGTACAAAATATTCACGATCACGGCCGGCGTTGCAGCGTTGAATTTCCCCGCGTTCGTGATCGCTTCACTGCTCGGGCGTGGCGCGAGGTTCTTCCTGGTCGCTGGCCTGGTGGTTGCGGGCGGCAAAGAGCTGGAGGCGGCAATCCCCAAATATGTTGAGCGGATTGGCTGGGGTGTGGTTGTACTGGCGATCGTGATCGGCGGCTACATCACGCTCCGGCATTAGAAAATGGCACATGGCCCTCTGCTACGAGGATTGCAGAAAGTCCGGCTGGTTTGGCTGGTAGTTGTCGTCACGTTGCCACTGACGGCTTGCGTACCTCAGACGCGTGGCTACCATTCGTCGGATGGTTATCACACAGTCCTTTCCGGCGAAACATTGTTCGAGATTGCCTGGCAATATGGCACCGATCACCATGATCTGGCCCGTTGGAACAAGCTCGGAGACGGCTCGCTGATCTATCCCGGACAACAGCTCAGGCTGACACCACCAACAGGCTCTTCGGCTTCCACATCTGCGACGAAGTCGCCTGCGGCGAGTTCGCGCGCGCCGACAAAAAAACCGGCACAACCGTCGCCTGCCTGGGACTGGCCGACGAAAGGGCGCGTTGAAGCAGAATTTGACGGTCGTGCGGGCTACGGGAGCGGCCTGTTGATCAGTGGAAAGCGTGGCCAGGCGGTGCGAGCTGCGGCTTCTGGCCGGGTCGTTTATTCCGGCGGTGGACTAATTGGATATGGAGAGCTTATTATCCTCAAACACAACGACACCTACCTAAGTGCCTACGGGCACAATGCATCTGTGCTGGTAAAAGAAGGCGACACAATAAAGAAAGGCCAGCGCATAGCGGCAATGGGGGAGGGGCCGGGACTGGAACCGCGACTGCATTTTGAGATCAGACGCAATGGTGAGCCGGTTGACCCGCGAGGGTATTTGCCCGCGAGATAATTCGACTTGACGGTCTGACGAGGTCGTAGTTTGCAACTCCCGGAATTAAGGAGAGGAGTTGTATTGTGGGTAGCAAGCATTTCCCTGCAGATTTACCGAACCACCGACAACCTGCCGGCGGTGTCGCAGCACTGCGGCCGAGAGTCGTCAAGACTTCATTGCGACAGAGCGCCACCGCGCCGCGAAAATCTCCCGGTCACGACGCCACCAGCATCTATCTAAAAGAAATCGGTGGGTCCAGATTACTGACCTCTGCGGAAGAAAAAATGATCGCGAGGCGCATTCGCCAGGGTGATGAATCCGCGCGCCATCGTATGATCGAGAGTAATCTTCGGCTCGTTGTGAAAATTGCGCGTTACTACATTAATCGCGGCTTGCCACTTCTCGATTTAATTGAAGAAGGTAATCTCGGATTGATTCACGCTGTGAAAAAATTTGATCCGGAACGTGGCTTTCGTTTTTCGACTTACGCAACGTGGTGGATTCGTCAGACGATTGAGCGCGGCATTATGAACCAGGCGCGCACCGTTCGTTTGCCGATTCACATCGTCAAGGACATAAATTCCGTACTTCGAGCATCCAGATTCTTGCGCAGTGAGCAGGAACATGAGCCGACGGCTGCCGAAATTGCACAGCATATGCAGCGCGCTAGCGCCGAAGTTGAACGGCTACTGGCGCTGCATCATCGCGTTACGATTGGATCGACAGGATCAGCACGGGTCGCGGACGACAGAGGGCCACTCGAGTCATTGCCGGGCAAAAGTGAATCGGAGCCTGCACAATGTGCGCAAAAGCAACACGTGCATAAAATTCTGGACTGCTGGCTTGAAAAACTTAGCGAAAAGCAGCGGGCAGTCATTGAACGAAGATTCGGCCTGCATGGCTATCGACGTCTGACCCTGGAGCAGATTGGCCTGGAAATCGGCGTAACGCGCGAACGCGTGCGGCAAATTCAGATTGAGGCCCTAAAAAATCTGAAGAACATGATGGAAAGTCATGGTATTCATAGCGACGTAATGCTCGACTGAGCGCACCTACTCAACAATTAAAACCGCAGCGACATTGCGCTCCTCGCTTACCAGGATATTAAAAGTACGGCATGCAGCCGGCGTATCCATCGTTTCCAGACCAATGCCGCGTCTCGCCAGTGCAAAGACAAGTTCCCGGGGCGGTAAGCAGTTGCGCCAGCCGGTGCCAAAAAGAATAATATCCGGTTGATGCGCGAGGGCATCATCAAGATCGGCGATGGTGATCGCTCGCAGGTCCTTTACGTTCCAGCCACGCAATACCTGATCGCGCAACAAAACGACGTTTTCTTTTATGACCTCGTCACCAATCGTTATAGCGCCACGCTCGACATGGCGTACGGTGACAGCAAAAACCGGGTCCTGAGCTACTTTCATTATATTTGCTTCCAGTCCGAATATTTCATGAGAGTCGGTACTCGTGAATTATTCGGGCTAATCAACAGGATGCGTTTGGCGGAGCTCGCAGTTACCATGCAGGCTCTGACCGACATCATACAAAGATGGCGCGGCGGATCAACCAGCAGCAGATTAATTAGAGGAGCCAGCATCGCTGGCTGGCGGGCCTTGGCAAAAACATTCGAAAATCGTCACGCGGTCGTTGTATTGCCCCCAGGTGCCGGCGGCCACATTACCGGGCAAAAGCACAAACGCTGGTTGTCAAAGGGACAGCTGGCATATGCGGCGCCGCGTGAGGAAATATTGATGCGGGTGCTGTCCGTTATCGGCCAGCCTGAACCGAATGAAGGACTTGCGGCACTAAGATTCTGGGGGCAAACCGGTGACAGGTCCGCTGCCTGGATGGCAGCAGCGGATCCTGTTCACCTCGAAGCCACCATGAATGACCTGCGGTTGCACGCGTTGCGTGAGAACGAGGTGCCGGCTAAAGATCTGCGCATATTGTTCGAATACTTACAGCAAATACTGGGCGGCGATAATGACCTCGATTTCGCCTGCCTGGGAACCTGTGGTTATTTGCGCGGTGATCAACACATAATGACTGCCACGGTGTCGTCAGACATCGTTGATCGGTGCAATGTGGATGAATTCATGCCGGACGGGGAGACAACCACGAAATATCACCGTCTGTTAAGTGAGTTGCAAATGGCCCTGCACGAACATGAGGTGAACAATAAACGTGAAGCTGCAGGCGTGCGTTCAATCAATTCCCTGTGGTTCTGGGGTGGCGGTAGCGCACCGGAAAAAGAGCGGCGTCCAATCCCACCCCTGTTTTCGAACGATCCATTGTTCAAGGGCTATTGGGAAAGCTGTACTGGCGTTGTTGATAAATGGACCAGCGATTTTGATCACTGCCTGGATATTGCAACGAACGCTTTTGTCGCTGTTGCGCCGGACGTTCACGATGATACGCGACCGGCGATTCAGGCAGAATACCTCGACAAGCTGCGTTTGCTCCTCCGCCGTGGCCGCCTCAGCAGACTCACCTTGCTGTTTCGCGATGGATTGTCGGTAGAGATTGGAAAGTATGATGTTTTTCGTTTTTGGCGGACTGTGTCGCCGCTACTGCAGGACGTGACACGCAATGACTGAAATCAAAACTCGCCCGACGCGCGCCAGGGTAGTGCCGACCGATGCGGACTGCAGCGGGCTGAGCGATCTTGATCCGGTACTACGTCGCTTATATGCAGCCCGCGGCATTAGTGACCCGAACGAACTTAACTATGCATTGCAATATCTCCTGCCGGTCAGTTCGTTGTCAGGTATTGATGAAGCAGTCGCGCTCCTGCTGCAGCATGTCGATAGCCGAATCATCATCATTGGTGATTTCGATGCGGATGGCGCGACCAGTACCGCACTGGTGATGCGCTGTCTCAGGGATTTCGGTATCAGCGACGTTGATTACCTCGTGCCAAACCGCTTCAAATTTGGCTATGGGCTGACGCCCGAAATTGTCCAGGTGGCGGCCGAGCGCTCTCCGGATCTGCTCATTACCGTGGATAACGGGGTGTCGAGTATCGATGGCGTTGCACAAGCACATAAGCTCGGTATTAAAGTCCTGATTACGGATCATCATTTGCCCGGTGCCGAGCTGCCAGCCGCCGACGCCATGGTAAATCCCAATCTCACAGACAATAAATTTGCCAGCTCAAATCTGGCCGGCGTCGGTGTCGCTTTCTATCTAATGGCGGCCCTGGGAAAGGAGCTGCAGACAGCGGGGCGTGAGGGTGCCGCCAGAATTCCGGCAAAGTATCTTGACCTGGTGGCGCTTGGCACAGTGGCCGATGTTGTGCCGCTGGATCACAACAACCGAATCCTGGTAAACCAGGGCCTTGAACGGATTCGGGCCGGTAAATCTGTGTGCGGAATCCAGGCGTTATTGCAGCTCGCAGGGCGATCAGCAAATCGTATCGTCAGTACGGACCTTGGCTTTGTAGTCGGGCCGAGGCTCAATGCGGCGGGGCGCCTCGAAGATATGTCGGTGGGCATCGAGTGCCTGCTAACTGATAGTCCGGATGTCGCTGCCAGGTTTGCCAGTGAGTTGGATGTGATCAACCGCGAGCGAAAAAACATAGAGGCGAAAATGCGTGAGGAAGCATTTGCAGCTGTCGATGCCATGGAAACGCGAGATTTGCCTTCCTGTATTTGCGTCTACGATGAACGTTGGCACCAGGGCGTCGTCGGCTTGATTGCGGCAAGGGTTCGAGAGCGCTGGAATCGCCCTGTAATTGCGTTTGCGACCGAAGGTGACGGGCAGCTAAAAGGGTCTGCGCGTTCTATTCCAGGTGTTCATGTTCGTGATCTTCTCGAGGCGGTATCGTCATCAAAGCCTGGGCTGGTCGGAAAGTTTGGTGGTCACGCGATGGCCGCCGGCCTGAGCCTCGAGCAGGACAAATTTGCAGAATTCTCTGGCCTCGCCGCGACAAAACTCGACCAGCTTTATCCGCAAGCGGACTTTAGCGGAGCGATACTCACTGATGGTGACCTGCCAGCGGATGCGTTGAACCTTAAATTTGCACGCTTGTTGCGTGAGGGTGGCCCCTGGGGTGCCGGGTTTCCGGAACCGGTGTTCAGCGGTGACTTTGACATAGACGAGCAGCGAACTGTGGGCGAACATCACCTCAAGCTCCGCGTGCGACCCGCCGGCGGCGGCGTTTTTATTGATGCCATTGCATTCAACCAGGCCGGACCCGTTTACCGCGGCGTTGTGCGCCTGACCTATCGCCTCGATGTCAACGAATACCGCGGCTTTGAATCTCCGCAACTGATCGTAGAACAGATCGTCAACATTTCTGCAACTGCGTGATACCATCGCGCGTCGTTATTTATCAGTCAGCAGACCATGGAAACCAGTCAGATCAAACAGCAAATTGCATCCTTGAGCGAACGTACTTCTTCGTTAAGGGGGTATCTTTGACTACGAAGGAAATGCTGAGCGCCTGACTGAAGTCCAGCGGGAACTGGAAGAACCCGATGTCTGGAACAAGCCGGATCGCGCCCAGGCGCTCGGACAGGAAAGGGCACTACTGGAAAAGATCGTTCTCGGCCTTGATGCGCTGACTTCCGGTCTTACCGATGCCGACGAACTTCTGCAAATGGCGGTGGAAGAAAATGATCCCGGCACAGTCGAAGAAGTCGCCAATGACCTTGCAGGCTTCGAGCAACAAATTGGCGGCCTGGAATTTCGTCGTATGTTCAGCGGCGAGCAAGACGCCAGTAACGCATACCTTGATATTCAATCGGGCGCTGGCGGTACCGAAGCGCAGGATTGGGCAGACATGATCTTGCGCATGTATTTGCGCTGGGCAGAGTCGCATGAATTCAAGGCTGAAATCATCGAAGCTTCTGCCGGCGAAGTGGCAGGGGTCAAAAGTGCGACAATTCTTATTGTGGGTGAATACGCTTATGGTTGGTTGCGCACTGAAACAGGCGTACACCGACTGGTTCGAAAATCGCCATTCGACTCAAGCAACCGCCGCCATACTTCATTTGCGTCGGTTTTCGTATCGCCGGAAATCGATGACGACATTGATATCGATATCAACCCGGCCGATCTGCGTATCGACGTCTATCGTGCGAGCGGCGCGGGCGGCCAGCATGTCAATCGTACGGAGTCTGCAGTGCGTATCACGCATCTGCCGACCAATACAGTTGTACAGTGCCAGAACGACCGCTCCCAGCACAAAAACAAAGCCACAGCGATGAAACAACTCAAGGCGAAACTTTATGAGCTTGAACTGCAAACCCGTCGCGCTGAAGCCTCGCTGGTCGAGGAGGGCAAGGCGGATGTCGGCTGGGGCAGCCAGATACGATCCTACGTTCTGGATCAAAGCCGCATCAAAGATTTGCGTACCGGCGTGGAAACCGGTAACACTCAGGCTGTACTCGATGGCGGGCTGGATAGTTTTATTGAAGCAAGCCTTAAACAAGGACTCTAGGTGACAAACGAAACTAACAAAAGGGAAGAGAATGCATTAATTGCGGAGCGCCGTGGCAAGCTCTCTGCGCTACGTGAGGGTGGGAATCCGTTTCCGAACGACTTCCGTCGCAATGCGCTAGCTGAAGAGTTACACCAGAGCTACGGCAAACACGAAGACGAACATTTGCGCGCTGAGGATGTTCACGTAAGCGTGGCTGGCCGCATGATGGTCAAGCGCGTGATGGGCAAATCAAGTTTCATCAAACTGCAGGATCGCACCGGTCAGATTCAGGTACGGCTGGAACGTGATCGACTGGCTGACGGGGCCTACCAGGATTTCAAGAAATGGGATGTCGGCGATATTCTCGGTGCGTCGGGCAGCTTGTTTAAAACCAAAACAGGCGAGTTAACGATCATGGCGGACGAGGTACGGGTCCTGACCAAATCGCTGCGCCCACTCCCGGAAAAATTTCACGGTCTTGCGGATCAGGAAACACGCTATCGCCAGCGTTATGTTGATCTGATCATGAACGAAGACAGTCGCGCTGTATTTCGTACGCGTTCACAGATCATTACTTATATTCGCGCATTCCTCGATTCTCAGGACTATCTCGAAGTTGAGACGCCGATGATGCAAACGACGCCGGGTGGCGCTGTTGCGAGGCCGTTTACGACGCACCACAATGCACTCGATATGCCGCTTTTTCTGCGTGTGGCACCGGAATTGAATCTAAAACGCCTTACGGTTGGCGGCTTCGAACGCGTCTATGAGATAAATCGAAATTTTCGTAACGAAGGCGTATCGACCCAGCACAACCCGGAATTTACGATGCTCGAATTGTATCGGGCGTATGCAGACTATGAAGACTTGATCATCATGATTGAGGCTTTATTGAAAGGCATGGCGCAGTCAGTGTTTGGCGAGTCGACAGTGAATTGTCAGGGGCACGAATACGATTTTTCCAAACCTTTTGCTCGTATGAGCGTTGCCGAATCCATCGCTAAATATAATCCGGATTTGTCTATGGAAAAAATCGGTGAAAGGAGTTATCTCGCTGAGTTTGCCGCCGGGCTTGGTGTCAAGGTTGAAGATAATTACGGTGCTGGAAAACTACAGATCGAAATTTTCGATAAGACAGTTGAATCAAATTTGCTCGATCCAACTTTCATTACCCAATACCCTACCGAAGTCTCGCCGCTGTCCCGCAAGAATGACGATGATCCGTTTGTTACGGATCGCTTCGAACTTTTCATTGGCGGACGAGAAATCGCCAATGGATTCTCCGAGTTAAATGACCCGGAGGACCAGGAAGAACGTTTCCGTGCCCAGGCAGCCAACCGCACTGCGGGAGATGATGAAGCTATGGTCTACGATGCGGACTACATTCGCGCGTTGGAATACGGATTGCCACCGACTGCTGGACTTGGTCTGGGAATTGACAGGCTGGTGATGTTGTTCACGGATTCACCGTCAATTCGCGATGTTCTGCTGTTCCCGCACATGCGACCGGAAACGTTCGACTAATATTTAGACGCCAAAAATAGTAGAACGGCATCGTAGGAGCCCGCCCAGCGGGCGACAAACATTGCAGGGCATGTTGAAAACATGCCCTGCAATGTTTGCAAAACATCAACTCACCACACCCGCTCAAAAAATATTTCTCTTGACGGTGGTACTAAAGATCAAACCTCACCTAACATTCTGCCCGTGATCGTCAACGCAGGAGGATTGGGACAGGCTCCTACGACACGTACGGCAACCCCGCCGGCTCCGCCACCTCACCACCAAGCATCAACGCCTTCTCATGTACCTCCACAGGCGTAACTGCAAGCAAATCCTGACCAGACACATTCACCACTTTGCCTACCGGCCTGTCGCCGTCCATAAGACCGTCACCAACTTCGATTGACTTCGCCTCACAGCGATAGCGCATCAGCCGCCGCTTGCTGCTTCCCAGGTGTTCGGTCCGTGCCACGACTTCCTGGCCGGTATAACAGCCTTTGTCAAAACTGATCGCACCCAGTTTGTCCAGGTTCAACATGTGCGGTGTGTGTTTTTCGCTGTTCTCGCCGCTGATCATTGGCACACCGGCTCGAATCAAAGCGCCATACCAGGCATCTCGCTCAAGGGGGGCATTGCAATCAGTTCGCAGGCTCTCGAGCGCACTTTTTTCTCCGAATAGTTCAACGAATGGCTCCGTTGATGCATATCGAAAAGCGAATATTCCATTCCTGATTATTATGTCGTTGCGTTCGGGTAGCAGCTGGGCGGATTGCAACATCAGCGCGTCTGTATCCTGAATAATCGCCATTCCAGACCAGTCGTCCGCGGATATTTCGAAATGGACGTCGGACCGCATTCGATATTTGCTGAAAAGCTCAACAACTGGCTCCGACATATCCGCTGGGAGGATCATGCCAATATTTTCATTCAACGGAATCAGGCGCATGGTCGTAATAACCCGCCCCCGCGGATTGCAACAGGCTGCTGGCAGGCCCTGCTTCCCGGCAAGCAGGGTAACGTCCTGGGTCAGCTGACCCTGCAGGAACTTAGCAGCATCACTGCCACTCACTGTAATAAGCTTGTACAAGTCGCGGTCTACCTCTGGCATACTCGATGAATGGCCGACGACACGATCACGATTACCGATACCAGCAAAACCGATACCACTAAAAGCAGTGAATCCCAAGCCATTCCAGACGAGCATGATAACGCGGCACGGGCTGCTGGTGGGACCGGCCGGAAAAAAGAAATTGGTGGGCGGGACGGGCCGGACCCAACTCGATATGGGGATTGGGAGAAAGCCGGACGCTGCATCGATTTTTGATGACGAATTCAAGTGCAGAATAAACAAGAACTAAAAGGCAGGAAATGAGCAACCAAGGTCGGCCACTATCACCCCATTTGTCGGTTTACCGTTGGCCAATAACGATGACCCTCTCGATTCTGCACCGGGCGACCGGCGTGGCGCTGTCGATAGGATTGATCGCACTGGTCGTATGGCTCGAGGCGGTTGCATTTGGTGCGTCGTCATATGAATCCCTCAATGGCTGGATGAGTTCAGGAATTGGGCAGATCTTACTATTGGGTTGGTGTTTTTCTTTCTTCTTTCACCTGTCGAATGGTGTCCGCCACTTGTTTTGGGATGCGG
>CAYOHF010000096.1:0-6313 GCA_964403695.1 uncultured Woeseiaceae bacterium
GGGCGGGCTCCTACATTGCTAATTAGCAATGTAGGAGCCCGCCCAGCGGGCGATATCTCAAAACAAGAAAATATGCCTGAATATCGTAGCGCCGTATCACTCCACCGCGTTCTTATAAGGTCGATACGGGCGCCTGAAGTGAAGAAATACCAAGAGCAGGAAAACCACCAGTGACGCATACATCGATAAACGCCAACCACTTGTGGCCGCCTGCACAACATCAAATTTTTCGACATATAGAGTCTCGCAAGCGCCGTCTCCGGTATCGAGTCGCGTCGTACTTGTGCCGCGGCTGCCACCACCGTCGTTACTGTAGCTCGCAAGGTATCCACGGACGCGTATTTGGTCGCCGATCTTGATTCCTTTCACCTGGTCCCTGATGAAGTCGTCGTCAGAAATCAGGTGGTTGTTGGACAGCTGATATATGTCGAATGAATTCCACGCCTCCTGATTCCCTGTTTTTACATTGCAGGTGAATATTCCGTTCCAGAAGTCCAGCTTGTGAAGCAATGGATTCGCCGCGTTGTCGCCCCAGACGACACATACGTCAAGCATGTTCAGGTGATCGCTCGCCCGCAGGTGCATGCGACTGTTGCCCTCATGGTGCCGGTAGGAAACGATCATGCCGTAGAGTTCGTATTCGTACTCCGGCTCAACCAGGTACTCGATATCGTTGTAATGCGCTGCGAATGATTTTTTTCTGGTCAACGATTGTGTTGGCTCGCTTGCCACTGCGGGCAGCAAATCGATATTTCGCGGCAGATCATTCCGATTCCAGAAGGATACGGCAAGCCAGATAAAGCTGGCAGCAATAGCAATGTTGCTTATTTTCATTTCTGCACAGACGCCACAAATACTTCATGAAGTTTATGGGAATTCTCGCTGCAGAAAGGCGATACAGCGCACATTGCTGGCCGATCCGAATTGCAGAACGGAATTAGTAGGTATGTATCCGAATTGACCATTGCTCGCTGTGGCCTCATTTTGATCCGGACATTTCGGGCAGTGCAGCCTGTCGCCTGGAAAGTCAGTGGTGTTAATTACCATTCTAATCAGGGGTAGATCATGGCAATCACCGATCTGACCAAGCGAGTTGACCTGACCCATCACGACCGGGGCACGGGCGCGCTGCGCACCAGGCGCCCGAACTATGTCGATTTTCTCCCGCCCTGCAATGACGCGTGCCCCGCCGGTGAAAACATCCAGGCCTGGCTGGACTTGTCCCAGGACGGGCAATTCGAAGCTGCCTGGCAGGAACTTGTACGGGATAACCCCTTACCGGCGATTCATGGTCGCGTTTGTTACCACCCTTGTGAAGATGTATGTAACCGCGTGTATACAGACAGTGCGGTCAGCATTCACGCAGTAGAGCGTTACCTTGGTGACCTGGCGCTCAAAAATGGCTGGGCATTACCAAAGCCCGACAAAAGCAGCGGCAAGAAAATTCTCATTATTGGCGCGGGGCCCAGTGGACTTTCTGCCGCTTATCACCTGACCCGCATGGGACACACAGCCACAATTCACGAAGCCGGTCCTGTGGCCGGCGGCATGATCCACTTCGGCATTCCGAAATACCGCATGCCGCGGGAAGAACTGCAGGCGGAGATCCGAAGCATCGAGGATATGGGCGTAGAAATCGTTTTGAACCACCGTGTCGAGGATGTACTTGCCGAAAAAGAAGCTGGCCAGTTCGACGCGGTATTCGTTGCCGTTGGGGCGCATATCAGTAAGAAGATAGATATCCCCAGCCGGGACGCGGGCAAGATGCTCGACGCAGTTAGTTTCCTGAGTAGCGCGAATGAAGGGGACCGGCCGAAGCTCGGCCGCCGTGTCGCGATCTATGGCGGCGGCAATACGGCGATGGATGCAGCGCGCACCGCCAAACGACTCGGTGTGGATGAGGCGATCATTATCTACCGTCGCGATCGCAGCAGTATGCCGGCACACGACTTCGAAGCAGATGAAGCACTTGAGGAGGGCGTAAAAATAAACTGGTTGCGAACGATCAAAGAGATCGATCATTCAACCTTTAAGGTTGAAGTGATGGAGCTTGATGAGAATGGTCGCCCCCAGCCGACCGGTAAGTTTGAATCCCTTGAGGTCGATTCACTGATACTCGCGATCGGCCAGGATTCCGACACCGGTTTTCTCGAAAAAATACCGGGTATCGAATTCAAAACGGATCAGACCGTGATTGTCGGCGAAAATATGATGACCGGTCACCCGGGAATATTCGCAGGTGGCGACATGGTGCCGAGCGATCGCTCGGTAACAATCGCCGTCGGACACGGCAAGCAGGCAGCCAGACATATTGATGCATACCTGGATGGCAGGACATACGAACGCGGACCGCGGCACGAACTGGTCGGGCATGAGAAATTACAGCTGTGGTATCGCACGTCCGCGCCGCAGGTCGAACAGCAGCAAATACCAATTGCTGAGCGACAAAGCGGCTTCGATGAGATCATGCAGAACCTGCCGGAGGCAGACGCGCTGTTTGAGGCAAAGCGCTGTTTGTCGTGCGGCAATTGTTTCGAGTGCGATGGATGTTATGGCGCCTGTCCGGAAGGTGCGATCATCAAACTGGGTCCGGGCAAACGCTATCGCTACAACTATGATCTGTGTACAGGCTGCGCTGTCTGCTACGAACAGTGTCCCTGTCATGCGATCGACATGATTGACGAACCCGAAACAAACCAGGTCTCGACATGACTGCCGAAAAACAAACACTCGACGCCAATGAAGCGGTTGCGCGCATTGCATATTCGGTTAGCGAAATCTGCTCGATATTCCCAATCACGCCCTCGTCGACCATGGCCGAGCACGCGGATGTCTGGGCAGCAAGCGGCAAAGAAAATATCTGGGGCCAGGTTCCGGACATCATTGAAATGCAAAGCGAGGGTGGTGCTGCCGGCACCGCACATGGTGCCCTGCAAACCGGCGCGCTAACCACGACATTCACGGCATCACAGGGTTTGATGCTGATGCTGCCCAACATGTACAAGATTGCGGGAGAACTGACATCCGCCGTTTTTCATGTCGCATCCCGTTCGCTGGCGGCACAGGCATTGTCAATTTTTGGCGACCATCAGGATGTCATGGCTGCACGCACAACGGGATTTGGCTTACTTGCTGCATCCTCTGTGCAGGCAGCGCAAGACCTTGCCCTGGTCAGCCACGCTGCGACACTCGAAGCGCGCGTACCGTTTGTGCATTTCTTTGATGGTTTTCGAACTTCGCACGAAATCAGCAAAATAGACGTACTGCCGGTCGAACACATCCGCCAGATGATCAACCTCGAGTTGGTCTATGAGCACCGAAAACGTGCGTTAAACCCTGACAACCCGTTTATTCGCGGTACGGCACAAAATCCTGATGTCTACTTCCAGGGGCGCGAGACGGTCAACCGATTCTACGAAAAGACACCCGAGATCGTGCAGCGGACGATGGACCGTTTCGCCAGCATATCGGGCCGTCAATATGGACTGTTTGACTACCACGGCGATCCGCAGGCCAGCCGCATCATTGTCATTATGGGTTCCGCCGCAGAAACCGTCAGCCAAACGATTGACGCGTTGCCGGAAAAGGGTCTTGGTGCGATCAATGTCAGGCTGTTTCGGCCGTTTTCAGCAGAACACTTACTGCAGGCACTTCCTGAAACCGTACGCTCGATTGCCGTGTTGGATCGGACCAAGGAAATCGGCGCCAGCGGTGAACCACTTTACCTGGACGTTGTTGCGGTACTTGCCGAAGCTGCTGGCAATGGGCGCCTGGCGAAAATGCCGCGCGTGATCGGCGGTCGCTATGGTTTGTCATCCAAGGAATTCACGCCAGCGATGGTAAAAGCCATTTTCGAGGAACTTGCCACCGCTACGCCGAAGAACCATTTCACCATCGGCATTCATGATGACGTGACCCACACGAGCCTGGAATTCGATTCCGCATTTAACATCGAAAGCGATGAAACGACACGCGCCTTGTTTTTCGGGCTCGGCTCCGACGGGACCGTCGGCGCCAACAAGAACAGCATCAAGATCATTGGCGAAAATACTAATCTTTATTGCCAGGGATATTTCGTCTACGACTCGAAAAAATCCGGGTCGCGAACGGTCTCGCATCTTCGCTTCGGTCCCGAGCAGATCCATGCACCGTACCTGATTCAATCAGCAAACTTCATCGCATGTCACAAATTCAATCTGATCGAAAAGATCGAGGTTCTACCGACGGCGGAAAAAGGTGCAGTTTTCCTGCTAAACAGCCCCTACCCGCCGGACGAGGTTTGGGAGAAGCTGCCGCAACCGGTGCAACAATCGATCCTGGACCTCGAGCTCCGGTTCTACGTTATCGACGCATCACGAGTCGCGAAAGACGCTGGCATGGACAAGCGCATCAACACGGTCATGCAGGTTTGTTTCTTCGCACTTTCGGGAGTGCTACCAAGGGATGAATCCATTCGCCAGATCAAGGGCGCGATCGAAAAAACTTACCACGCCAAAGGCCAGGCGGTAGTCGACCAGAATTTCGCTGCCGTGGATGCGGCGCTCGATCATCTGTACGAAGTAGATGTCCCGTCGATCGTCACCAGCTCAAAGCCTTTGGATGAACCTGTACCGGAACACGCGCCCCGCTTTGTCAGGGAAGTCACCGCAACAATGATGCGGGGCCACGGCGACGATCTACCGGTTAGCAAACTCCCCGTAGATGGCACCTACCCCAGTGGCACGACACGCTGGGAGAAAAGCAATGTTTCTGACCGCATCGCCGCATGGGAATCCGACCTTTGTATTCAGTGCGGCAACTGCAGTTTCGTCTGCCCGCACAGTGTTATCCGTGCAAAGTTTTACCATGAGAGCGCACTTGCTGGCGCGCCGGACTCCTTCCCATCGGCGCCAATCAGCGCACGCGGCTTTCCGGAAACGCGCTACACGTTGCAGGTGTATCTCGAAGATTGCACGGGCTGCAATCTTTGCGTAGATGCATGCCCGGTGAAGAGCCCGGAAGACCCGGAGTTCCGCGCCATCAACATGGCAGACAAAGCGCCGGTTTTTGAAACGGAAAAGACGAATATCAATTTTTTTGAGACGTTGCCGTTCAACGATCGAGCAAAGATCGATTTCTCCTCGGTCCGCGGTACGCAGTTCCTGGAACCTCTTTTTGAATTCTCCGGAGCGTGTGCCGGCTGCGGCGAGACACCTTATATTAGAATGCTGTCGCAACTATTTGGTCCGCGGCTGCTGGTTGCCAACGCCACGGGCTGCTCGTCCATCTTCGGTGGCAACCTGCCCACTACGCCCTGGAGCAAGAACGCGGAAGGTTCGGGGCCTGCGTGGTCAAATTCTCTTTTCGAAGACAACGCCGAATTTGGACTCGGAATGCGCATTGCCGCTGATCACCACATGAAAATTGCCAAAAAGATGGTCGCTGAGCTCGCGCCACAAATTGGCGCGGGTCTCGCCGATGAGTTGATCAATGCGAGTCAGCGTGTTGGCAGCGAGGTTCGGGCACAAAGGAGCAGGGTCACCCAACTAAAAGCCATGCTCAAAGATATGCTGGACAACGGCTGCAACGACAAGGCTGCCGCACTGCTGTCGATTGTCGATCACCTGGTGCGGCGCAGTGTCTGGCTCGTGGGCGGCGATGGCTGGGCTTACGATATCGGTTCCGGCGGACTCGATCATGTCCTGGCCAGCGGCAGGAACGTCAACATCATCGTTCTGGACACCGAGGTCTATTCGAATACCGGCGGCCAGATGTCCAAGGCGACACCGCTGGGCGCATCTGCGAAATTTGCTACTGCAGGAAAACGCGTCGGCAAAAAGGACCTGGCGTTACAGGCAATATCGTTTGGCAATGTTTATGTTGCCCAGATTGCGATGGGCGCCAATGCACAACAGTCACTACTCGCAATGCGTGAGGCGGAAGAGTACGAGGGCCCGTCACTGCTACTGGCCTACAGTCACTGCATCGCGCACGGCTACGACATGGGCGATGGCATGAAACAACAGAAACTCGCGACGGCCAGCGGCTATTGGCCTCTGATTCGTTTTAACCCGGCATTGCGTGCGGCCGGCAAGAAACCGTTTGTTCTCGACTCCCCGCGCCCCAGTATCCCGTTCAAGGACTACGCATACAACGAGATGCGTTACAAAATTCTTACGCGCACGAATCCTGAAGATGCGGAAAAACTCCTGCAAGGTGCACAAGAGCAGATTGACCGGCGCTGGCAAACTTACGAGCATTTACAAAACCAGGAGCCATCTAAGTTTCAACCTGCGGTGTAAAGACTATTTGCCGCTCTCGCTTTGAAGAGTGC
>CAYOHF010000096.1:6413-13208 GCA_964403695.1 uncultured Woeseiaceae bacterium
GTTACCGACACCAGATTCCAGTCCTTTCTGGACTCCCGTGTTGATGACCTTGTCTTCTGCCATAAACGCCGCAACAAGTTCCATTTCTGCCTTAAATCCAGATTCTGTTGTTCTAGCCACTCTCAGATCCTTGGCAATCCAGGCGCGTAGCCGCAAGCGGTTGTAGGTCAGCGGAAGAATGGATAACCAAATGGTCGAAGCAGTCCGTATAGCAAACGTCAGGCCTGGATAGATACAGCTAAGGTGTTCCCTGTCATCTTCGTTGATGCCAGAAGCAGCCGTCACACTGCGCATTGTGTGGTGGTTGTAGCCGGCACCGCCAGGCCGCACCTCGACCGATGTAGTGGGCGTATCAGGTTCTAATGTTGACTTGTGCACTCTGAACACGTGATAGCTTTCGCAGAAATTCTCAACCAGCACCTTCCAGTTACAGTCGATTTCGTCGTCGTATGTGTGCACTACTTCCATTTCGGCAAATTTAAATTGGCCAATTTCTTCCTGCAATGACTCAAGACGTGGTGCCAGTGTTTCAGCATGCGGGTCCAGGTTGACAAAAATTAGCCCTTGCCAGATTTCCAGTCGCAAATCATTCAGGCATACATCTTTCACCTGCTCAGGCTTCATGAATGGCGCACCCCGCAGTCTGCCATTCAACTCATAGGTCCAGGCGTGATACGGACAAACCAGTAAATTGGTATTGCCAGCACCGTCGATCAGGCGTGCGGAACGGTGGCGACAAACATTGGAGAAAGCACGCAGTTCGTCTGAACGATCGCGGAGGACCAGAACCGGATGCTCTACGAGATCAAAGGTCAGGTAATCACCTGGTCTATTCAATTCTGAAACATGACCGACACATAGCCATTCTTTTTTGAAAATCTTTTTAACTTCCATTTCGAGAATATCTTTGGACGAATAGAACTCAGGCGGTAACGGAATTTTCCCCATATCCGTTTCGCTGTTAGCGCGCCAGTAATCAAGATTCTCAAGTAACTCGATTGTTGATCTGCCATCTGTTCCAGCCCGATTGGTATTCCGCTTCTCATCCTGCGATTGATTTTCTGCGCACACTAACATTGCCTCCAGAATTCGTGTTTCGCGAGATCCGCTGCGACCCTATATTAGTCCGTTTCATTCGCCGTCGCTGCAATGCCGGACTGTGTTATCTTTCTACGCCGAACAGATCCCCCTGTGCCAGCGGAACGATCATATGCCGGACATCGAAAGAAGCATTGAGGATACAGCTGAGGCGTCCGATATTTCATGAGCGCTGCCGCACAGCTACGTAAATATACCGATCGCAGCAACGCTATACATCACGAATATCTGGGAAATCCTGCGCTCCTGCAACGGTACGAGCGCTTTGTCACCTGGCAACTTGAATATATGCTGCCCTTTTACGAGGACCTGCGGACAACTGCCGACCGTGCTGCCGCAGTAGATTTTGTTGTTTCGGACCTGACCGGTATCAGCATTAGCGAACGCGATCAGGAACTCGCGAAAGTTGTTCCTGTTATGTCGCGGATGCTGCCGGATAAGGCATTAGACGTGGTCGCCAAAGCTATGCAACTCAACGCCCGGGTTCTTGGCATCAACCTCTCGATCTGCCACGAGCTGTATACAGATATATCTATCGACACAACGATCACGGAAGAAATGTACCGCTCGGCCTGTCGACGCGCGAGCCATCTCGAAGAGTGTCTGGAACTCGTACACCTGACCGCGGAAATCGGGCGTAGCCTGGACGATGTAATTCGCATTCCGATGATGGGCCTGATGCTCAGAGCCATGCGGACGCCTGCCCGCCTGGCGGGATTTGGCGTCTTGCAGGTATTTCTGGAAACCGGCTACAAAACGTTTAATGCATTGCAGGATATCGACCAGTTTCTGGATGACATGACAGTTCGCATGACGTACGTCTTTACGCAGGTTTTCTCTGCGCCGCCTCGATAACTGTCAAATGTTCCGGCAATCGCCGAGTTGAAAGTAGTAACCCACAGACAATTCGTTTTGACCCCTGCTTCACTCGAAATGCATACAGGCGGACGATTACGCGACATCGTACGGCACCGTCTCAATCGTCATCAATACTTACAATGATAAAGACCACCTCCCAATCAGAGTGGCAGCGCGGTCGAATACTTTACGCGGCGCAACGCGAACGTTGAGCTGGCAGATCTTACTGCCGGGTGATGGAGAATTTGTGCGTTAATGAAATTGTTGTACGCGTCCATGTCCGTGACGACTACCTGCAACACATAGTCGCGCTCTCCTGAGACCGAGTAACATTCGGTCACTTCCGGCAGAGACAACACATGCTCTTCGAAACTATCTCTGTTCGCATCTGTGTGCTCGACCAACGCGACCGCCAGAAGAACATGAATCTGAAACCCGAGTTTCCGGGGGTCCAGTAGCGCAACCTGCTTTTCGATCACTCCGCTTTCTTCGAATTCCCTGATTCTTCGCCAGCAGTAGGTACGTGACATGCCGACCAACTCGGCCAGGTCGCTTTGGCTGGGCGTTACATCGCGTTGCAGTGCATCAAGAAGCCTGCGGTCTGTCCGGGATAATTCCATTTTACAATTGTCTCTGTGTCGGTCTTTTTCTGCAACAGTTGTTTCATTTAATGGTGTTTTCACAGTGAAACAGGACACTAAGATTCAGAATTTCACGCATAATGTGGAATTATCTGTATGTACATGAGGACGGCCTGATGGGCGATTTATTTGAAAATCCGATGGGACTTGATGGATTCGAGTTTGTTGAATTTGCGTCCCCTGTGCCGGGTGTACTCGAGCCTGTGTTCGAGCTGCTTGGCTTTAGCGCAGTGGCAAAACATCGCTCAAAGGATGTCACGCTTTACCGTCAGGGCGACATAAATTTCATACTCAATGCTGATCCTGATAGTCAGGCAGCCTACTTCGCCCAGGAGCACGGCCCGTGTGCCTGCGGCATGGCGTTTCGGGTCAAAGACGCACATCACGCCTACACCCGGGCGCTGGAGCATGGCGCGCAACCGGTCGAAATCCCGACCGGCCCGATGGAACTGCGACTGCCGGCGATTAAGGGCATTGGTGGTGCGCCGCTGTATCTCATCGATCGATACCAGGAAGGCAATACTATTTACGACATCGATTTCGTTTTTTTTGACGACGTAGACAGGCACCCCGAAGGCTGTGGCTTCGATATGATCGATCACCTGACGCACAATGTGTACCGGGGGCGAATGGAGTACTGGGCGAACTTCTACGAATCTATATTCAATTTTCGGGAAATTCGTTATTTCGATATCAAGGGTGAATACACCGGTTTATTGTCCAAAGCGATGACCTCACCTGACGGCAGAATTCGCATACCGCTGAACGAGGAAGCATCCCAGGGCGTAGGGCAGATAGAAGAATTTCTGATGGCATACAACGGCGAGGGCATTCAGCATATAGCGCTGATCTGTGACGACCTTTATGCCTGCTGGGATCGCTTGAAAGCCAAAGGGCTGGAGTTCATGACGGCACCGCCGGCAGCGTACTACGAAATGCTCGAGGAGCGGCTGCCAGGTCATGGTGAGCCAATGACTGAAATGCAGTCCCGGGGAATCTTGCTCGACGGATCGACAGAGGATGGCGATCCACGACTATTGTTGCAAATATTTTCTGCTAATCTTGTCGGACCTGTCTTTTTCGAATTCATTCAGCGTAAGAAGGATGAGGGATTCGGCGAAGGTAATTTCAAAGCGTTATTCGAGTCTATTGAACGGGACCAGATTTCCCGGGGCATCGTCGGTGACACTGAAGCTGCGTAGTTCGCACGCTTCCAGTTTAGGGGAATTGCATGAATATTAAACGTATTCACCATGTAGCGTATCGCTGCAAAGATGCCAAGGAGACGGTCGATTTTTACGAGCGCGTGCTGAACATGGAGTTCCAGATCGCATTTGCCGAAGACCGTGTTCCCTCCACAAAAGAGCCAGATCCCTACATGCACGTTTTCCTGGATGCTGGTATGGGCAATGTACTGGCTTTTTTTGAGCTGCCGACACGGGAACCCATGGATCGCGACCGCAACACACCGGAATGGGTACAACATATCGCTTTTGAAGTCGCAGACTACGACGCTTTGGTCGCGGCAAAAATACACATTGAAGCCGAAGGTGTCAGCGTCATCGGCCCGACGAATCACGGCATCTTTCAGTCCATCTATTTTTTCGACCCCAACGGTCACCGTCTCGAACTGGTTGCGAATACACGCACTGATGAGCAGATTGAGGAGTTACGCCGGGTCGCCCCGGCCATGCTGCAGGAATGGAGTGAAACCAAGAAGGCGCCACGACATGCTGCATGGTTGCATGAGCTGGAGTTTACGGGTGGCGAATCCTGAGATAGACGTAATCACTACGCTCGACGGCTCGGGCGCCGGTTACTGAGCAGGCGATATCTTGCACAGGAGATACTGACATCAAGGAGGGCGTGGATGTCGATGCGTGACCTCACGCATAACACGACCCGGACCCACTGCTGTCCCACTGACTCTGATTCAGGACTCTGATTCAGGACTTTAATTCCAACGCATAGACTGACATCCAGCTCGCCGTCGTTTGTCGGGGCTTGAGATTAGCAATGGTCGTCAGTGACGAAATCCATCGCGGTCGAGCACTGTCTATCGCGGCAAGATGCCGCTCCTGCGGAAGCGGCGCAGAACTCATGGGAGCGGCGTCTTGCCGCGATTTTCAAGCCTGCTCCCCTTTTACGGAATAAGTGGGACAGCAGTGACCCAGACTCTGATTTACTCATCATTCTTTCGCGCCGCAAATTTTTTGTCTGCATCTGCAAGTGCTTTCCCGCACGGATCTTTTTCAGAGAGAAAGCGATTCTTAAAACTTTTGGCGACGATGGATAAACCTGCGGTAGCGACGGCCGCACCGCCCTCTATCAACGCCGCTTGCGGATCAATGACCAGCGCCGGCTTGCCCA
The DNA here is from genome assembly GCA_964403695.1 of uncultured Woeseiaceae bacterium. GTDB lineage: Bacteria > Pseudomonadota > Gammaproteobacteria > Steroidobacterales > Woeseiaceae > SZUA-117. Next base: position 11,381 of record CAYOHF010000096.1, read on the forward strand.
GCGTTCCGGTAAGCTTTATATAGGGGTTGACCAGGCCTGTGAGACTAATACCGAGTCCCTTGCGTGGTTCTATCCTGAAGTCCACATCAACTTTCTCAGTCTTCAAATCGATTTTCGAGCTGGCGAAAATCCGCAACTTGTCTGTTTGTTGTACGACCATGGGATCGCCGGAAAGCAGGCCGCCGTCAAAATGCATCAGCACTACGGCGCACTCTACATGAGTGTAGGGGTCGCTCTTCGTGAACGGATTGATTGTGTTGATCAGCTCGTCAGCAAAGTCCTGCGTAAGAAAAGAGAACGCCCCCGACGGTACGCGCCCAGCGCCACCGACAACCCGAACATATCCGTCCATGGTGCCCGCGAGATCCCGCGCTGTCATTCCCGTCGCGGCAAGGTCGGCCCGAATCTCAAACGACGGCAATGCCTGCAGATCCTGGTCATTTTTGGCTCTGACAGCTATGACAATATCCTTGCCGTCCGCAGTAAATGAAAAATCTGCTCCCCCGGATTTGTTGGGTATCAAATCAGCGGACAACGCAAGCGCGCCACCACGTTGACCGTCGTATGACAGGTCGCGAATTTTCAGCGCCCCGGCCGAAACCAACGCATCCAGTCCGATCGTATACATACGAAAATTTCTGGTACGCAACTCGTCGATTTCGACATCGATATCAGCGTCAAACAATTTTAGCAATTCCAGTGGCAGCGGCGTGTCGGGGATCACTCTGTCGTCTGCGACAGTCGCTTCTGGTTGCGGGTCCTCCTCTGGCACAGGGAGATACTCTGAAATGTCAAATAGCCGCGATGTCACGTCGATCTTGACTGCCGGTACATCACCGGCTCGCATAGCAAATTGTCCATCGAGATCGCTCTCGCCAAACGTCAATTCGAAATCTTCCATCGTCATGACATCACGTGTACCAACGAGACGCGCTTTTAGCCGAAGCGGGTGATCAGGTAACTCCCTGCCGGCGATTACACTTAGATTGCTGACGCTCGAAGCCACCCATTCAAAGTCCAGGTCTGTCCTTGCAAACGACGGTGGTCCGTCCAGACTTCCGCTGGTCTCTATGTAACCCTCACCCAGATCCAACCTGGAATTCTCAAGACTCCAGAAATTTTCTGCCCAGTTACCACTACCCCGATATTTCATTTTCGCTACCTGGGCAACAGATACTTCCTTAATCTTGGGAAATAGCTGATACAGGTCTGGTGAATCTGCCTTGGCAGTAAAACTGCCGCTGCCAAGAAACGGATCGCGGGCAAGCGCAAAATCACCGCCAAAGGTTGTATGCCCGATATTGGCTTGCAACCGGTTTACTTCCAGCATGTTTTCGCCTAACGACACTCTCCCGGACGCAGCAAATGCGTGCACCAAAGATTCGCCTGAGACTGATGGGGGTAGCAGGCGCGATAAGTCATTGCCATCCAATTCGAACCTGAGCCTCGTTCCGCTAAGCGATGGCGGCTGGCCGATATCGCCAGTGATCTGCAAATTAGCCCCACCAAATGAAGCAGTAAATTGCTCCACTGAGATCCGACCATCTTCCTGGCGGACTGAAGCCGAAGCGACAAGGTCTCCAGCCGGCAACATATCCACATCTATGCCGAATTCTTCAATGACGTTCTTCATCATTGGCAAAGACGCGTTAAACGTCAGCGCCAGGTCGTCCTCAAGGGGTTTATCACCAACCGTGGCAGCGAAATCCACGACGACAGTTCCGGATGTGAAGATACCGTTTTCAAAATAGGTATTCGAGCGACCGCGACGAATATCCGCACTAACATCAAATGGGAAGTCGGGAAAACCTTCCAGCCTGGCCACCTC
>CAYOHF010000097.1:0-12776 GCA_964403695.1 uncultured Woeseiaceae bacterium
GGTTTGGCGGTAGTCAGCGGCATGCCTGTTGATTACAACGCGTTGCTTTCAGTAGGGTATACACCAAATGTCGGTGACCAGGTATCAGTTACAGGACGCGCATACAGGGATGTTGGTTTGCTGGTCGCTGATCCGCAAATGCAGCTTGAGCTTCGCTAAAAGTTACAGGCATAAAAAAGTCGGCGTCCTTGCCGACTTAGATCTCGTATCAACACAAGGAAGATGCGAGGGTTGGAGAAGCCGTCCCTGAGCGATTAGGAACGACTCCGGGGCACTATAGGTAGCTCATGAGTGCAATGCTGTGATCGGCCTCACATATTAATTCCGAGCAAAAAAAAAGGGCGCCTAATGGCGCCCTTTTGTTAAATGCAATGGTATTAAGTTAAGTAAGACCTACTCGGCATTCGCAGTACGAAGCGTCTCCAGGAATTCCTGAAATTTTCTCTGCTGTACGACCTGCTCAATATTGTCGCGGACACTTTCGAAAGTAGGTGCCTCAGTCTCTCTGGACGCTTCTCTTAAAATCACGTGCCAGCCAAATTCTGTCTGTACGGGTTGGGGCGTGTATGCGCCATCTTCGAGTGCCTCAATAGCAGTCGTGAAAGCTGCAACCATTTGGTTTGGCGAGAACCAACCCAGATCTCCACCGTTGGGTCCGGAAGGTCCTGTTGATTTTTCCGTCGCCAGTTCCGCAAAGTTAGCTCCCTCATCGAGCTGAGTAATCAGATCGGTGGCTTCGCCTTGCGTTGCGACAAGGATGTGGCTCGCCTTGAACTGCAACGGCGGCGCGAGTTCGATCTGTACAGCATACTCGGCGCGCAGTTCTTCTTCAGTAGCCGTGGCGTTTTCGAAGAAATTGGCGGCGGCTATCTGTGCGAGGATGCCGCGCTTTTGCAATTCAAGTTGCGCGGCAGCCCTTGGTTCTTTAGCCAGCTCTTCGACAATGTCCTGGGAAGAGAGCAGATAGATATCCTTAAGCTCGGACATCAGGACTTCGCGTTCTTCCGGCGTCCCTGTTGCGCCCTGGCCGCTGAGACGGTTTTCGAAATACAAATCTACGAGGGCACTGTCAACGTCAATGCCGTTAACGGTGAATATGGTGTCAGCGGCGGCATGATTGCCAGCCAATGTCGCAGTGACGGTCAGGGCGAATGTCGCCAGCATTGTTCCGGCAGTGCGCGAACGATTGATCAAATTCATGGCTATAGTCCTTGAACTAAAGTGATTGTTAAGTTTTGAGTGTGGGTTTGTTTAACGCTCTGACGGCGTGAATGCCTTGATGCGGAGCGCGTGAATATCTGTCTGTAGCAGGTCGCGAAGCGCATCATAAATCATCTGATGGCGTTGTACGCGGTTTTTTCCACTAAATTTCGCCGTTTCGATGCTGACATCGAAATGGCCTTTGCCGTCCCTGGCCCCCGCATGGCCTGCATGCAGGTGGCTCTGGTCCTTGATCAGCAGTTCCGTAGGCGCGAATTTTGTCTCAAGCTCCTGGCGGATCAATTGCAGCCGATCCTCGCTCACGGCAGCACTTTCTTGAACGGTTTGACGATCACTTTGGCATAAACGCCAGCCTCGACGTACGGATCAACGTCGGCCCAGGCCTGAGCCTCCTCCAACGACGGAAAATCGACCACGACCAGGCTGCCACTGAATCCGGCGGCTCCCGGGTCCTCGGCGTCTATGGCCGGATGCGGGCCTGCTATAAGCAATCTGCCCTCGGCAACGAGTGCCTTGAGTCGTGCCACGTGCGCCTCACGCGACGTCGCCCTGAGCTCAAGGCTGCTCTCTACATCCTGACTGATGACGGCGTACCACATACTTAACTCTCCGTTTCCTGGGGTGGTGCCTCATTCTTTTGAGCCGTGTAGGTTAGCCAGATACTCTGAATAATGACAAAGACCAGCGTGATGCCCAGCATGCCAAACAGCTTGAATTTCACCCAAAAGGCTTCGCTGAAGTTGTAGGCGACATACAGGTTGACGCTGCCCGCGAAGATGAAAAATACGACCCATATCTGATTGAGCCGGATCCACTGTTCTGCCGCCAGCTCTGCGGCGCTGCCGAGCATTCTTTGTGCGAAGGTCTTGTCCCCGATCCACTGGCTGCCGAGGAAAGCTATGCCAGCTGCCCAGTTCAGCACAGTCGGTTTCCAGTAGAGAAACGTCGGGTTCCTGAAAATCACCGTTGCGCCGCCAAGTATCAGCACCAGCACAGTTGATGCCGCGTATATCTTGTTGAGCTTCCTGGTCATCAGCCACTGAACGAATAACCCGATCGGCATCACTATCATCAATACGCCTGTGGCGAAGAAAATATCCTTATAAAAATAGGCGGCGATGAAAATGACTATCGGTATGTAGTCGATGAGTAATTGCATTGGTAATTCACTTCTGGCGCTGGTCACAGGGTGCCGCATGATAACGTAAATGGCAGCCCGATCGAAACGGGCAAAGTAGTTCAGCAGTGGCCGGAATGTGCCGCTACAATCCGCGCATGGCAAGGCTCGTAGAAATCCATCCGACCAATCCCCAGCCGCGGCTCATTGCCGAGGTGGTCGCGACTATCCGCAATGGGGGGCTCATCGCCTATCCAACGGATTCCAGCTACGCGTTTGGCTGTCATATAGGTGACAGGCGGGCCATGGACCGGATTCGGCGAATTCGGGAAACGGACAAGAAGCACCATTTCACGCTGGTCTGTACGGATTTGTCGGAGATCAGCCTGTACGCGAAGGTAGATAACTGGGCCTACCGGCTTTTGAAATCCCTGACCCCGGGGCCCTACACGTTCATCCTGCAGGCGACTCGTGAAGTGCCCAAACGACTACAGAATCCGAAACGTCGCACGGTTGGACTGCGTGTGCCGGATCATCAGATCGTCCACGACATGCTCGAATCACTTGGTGAGCCCATTATGAGCTCAACGTTGTTGCTGCCTGGAGACGACCTGCCGCTGACCGATGCGTATGAAATTGAGGAGCGTATTGGCAATCAGATTGAGATGATCGTCGACGGTGGCCCCACCGGCGTGGAAGCCACAACGGTTATTGACCTGTCCGGCGGCAACGTCGAAGTATTGCGCCAGGGACGCGGCGATGTCAGCTCGCTGGCCTGATAAACACGCTGTCGGTAAGCATACGAATTACGCTAAAATGCGTCGTCCCGTCATTGGAAAATCATGAAACCTGAACTGACAGTAGTCACCAGCAAAGATGCGCCCAAGCCTGAAGGGCATGAGGCGCAAGGGCCGGAACAAGGTGAGATGCCCTTCGCAGTCGTCGATGGCGAGCCTGTAACGCAACTCCCGCAAGATTTATATATACCGCCGTATGCTCTGCAGGTGTTCCTGGAGGCGTTCGAGGGGCCTCTGGATCTGCTGCTCTATCTTATTCGCAGACAGAATATAGATGTTCTCGATATTCCAATTGCTGAGATAACCAAGCAATACGTCGAATACATCGAGATGATGACCGATTTGCAGCTCGACCTCGCTGGCGAATACCTGCTGATGGCTGCCATGCTTGCAGAGATCAAGTCGCGCATGTTGCTGCCACGACCGGAAAAAGAGGAAGAAGAGGAAGAGGATCCAAGATTAGAGCTCGTAAAGCGTTTGCAGGAATACGAACGGTTCAAGAAAGCGGCCGAGGACCTGGGCGCATTGCCGCGCCTCGAACGCGACGTGCTCCTGGCCAATGTCGAAACGCCGGAACGAAAAGTCGCCACAATCAAGATGCCGGACGTGACGTTAAAGGAATTACTGCTGTCGTTTCACGACGTACTGAAACGTGCTGAAATGTTTTCCAACCTGCACCTGCAGCGCGAGCCGCTGTCAGTCAGGCAACGGATGTCTGAGATATTGTCACGTATCGAGGCGAACAATTTTTCAACATTTTCGGACCTGTTCGATGCTGAAGAAGGCCGCATGGGCGTTGCCGTTACCTTCATTGCCATTCTCGAGCTGTTACGCGAGGCGACGATCGAGGTAGTACAGGCAGAGGCGTTTGCTCCCTTGCATATTCGGGTGGCGTCATCAGTTCGATTGGTTGCTGACGAGGGCGAGAGCCTGTGATCTGCAACCTCCCTAATCAATTAATGAGCAAGAGAGACCGATCCTGAATGGACGACAACGAGATAAAATATTTCATCGAGTCAGCACTGCTGGCAGCCGGGCGGCCGCTGAACATCGATCAATTGCAAAATCTGTTCGATGATGCCTCCATGCCTGAGAAATCCCAGCTGCGACAGTCGATAAGCAGCCTGCTGGATGATTACGCAGATCGTGGCATGACGATAGCGGAAGTCGCCTCCGGTTTTCGTCTGCAACTCAAGGGCGAGATGGCGGATCGGCTGCAAAAATTGTGGGAAGAAAGGCCGCCACGTTATTCACGCGCTTTGTTTGAAACTCTGGCGTTAATCGCTTACCGACAGCCGATGACCCGCGGTGAGATCGAAGAAATTCGCGGTGTAGCGGTGAGCACCAACATCGTCCGTTCGTTGCTTGAACGGGAGTGGATCAGGGTGGTTGGACATCGGGATGTGCCAGGACGCCCGGCAATGTTTGGCACAACAAAAATGTTTCTGGATTATTTTGGCCTGAAAAAGCTGGATGATCTGCCACCGCTTGCCGACTTGTCGGATTGGGAAAGCTTACGGGTCCAGCTGAATCTGCCCGCTGTCGAAGAAGACGAAGAACCGGAGCCAGCCGAGCACGTGGTCGATTTGCCGGTTCTTTATCCCGAAGATGATGAGGGAGACGGTGAGATTGAAGCCGTTGACGGGGCGAATGCAGAGGATAGTCATGACGAGATAAGTGACGAGATAAGTGAAGATACAAGTGGTGAGATAAGTGACGATATAAGTGATGAGCCGCTTGTCGTTGTGGAGGACATACCGGATATAGAGGCCGCATTGTCGGCCGAGGGAAACCTGGAGCCTATTGAAGCGACAGAGTGGCCAGACCCGAATGACGATAAGACAATAGTTCGAGCTGTCGAACCGGACTCCGAAACCGAGTCAGATGACGATCGTGAAGAAGTTGATTCGTCAGTGACCAACGTCCAGTAGCCAACTGATGGCTGATCGCGTGCAAAAAGTGCTGGCCGCGGCAGGCCATGGATCGCGACGCGAGGTAGAAGGGTGGATCAAAGAAGGTCGACTCACCATTGATGGACGTAAGGCAGAATTGGGCGACACAGTATCCGGTGATGAAAAATTCGCGCTCGATAGTCGTCCGTTACGCGTACGCAGCTCGCGGCAAAGCCACCAACACATCATTTATCACAAGCCGGGCAATGAAATTACCAGTCGCTCCGATCCAGAGGGGCGGCGGGTTGTGTTCGAATCTTTACCAATGCTCACAGGTGCCCGCTGGATAGCTGTGGGGCGACTGGATCTGACGACGACCGGGTTGTTGCTGTTTACGACCGACGGCGAGCTGGCAAATGCCCTGATGCACCCGTCGTCGGAAATGATCCGCCGTTATGCGGTGCGGGTACACGGTGATCCGAATCGCTCCGAGATCAGGAAATTACAAACCGGCATCCTCCTGGACGATGGTATGGCTGCGTTTGACAGCATCGTGTCGACCGGCGGAGATGGCGCTAATCGCTGGTTTACCGTGACCCTCAAGGAAGGGCGCAATCGTGAGGTTCGGCGCATGTGGGAAGCGCTGGGCTACAAGGTCAGCCGCTTGATGCGAATCGGTTACGGGCCGATTGAATTACCGAGAAAGCTGCGGCGAGGCCAACATATGCCGCTGACAGCCGCGCAAGTCAGGATGATCTATAAAGAGGCAGGATTGCGTGCGCCGGTGAGTGAGCATCGCCCGCGGCAAAAAAGGGATTTCAAAAAGAAGAAAAATACCTTTAAAAAGAAAAGGTAATAGGTGTTATTTAATCTAATTTCTTACTGTGCTTCAATGCTTTGCCCGGTCACTCCCTGGCTGTCCGGTCCCAGCAAATAGATATATGCAGGCATGATGTCTTGCGGCGTTTTCAACATATCCCGATCCTCTGCCGGATAAGCAGCAAGACGCATTTTCGTGCGGGTCGCGCCGGGATTAATGCAGTTCACTTTCAGTGGCGTATGCTGGTTTTCCGCCGCAAGCATCTGCGAGAGACTCTCGGTGCCGAATTTCGAGACGGAATAAGCTCCCCAGAACGGTTTACCCACCCGCCCGACACCGCTGCTGGTGAATATGATGGACGGATCAGCGGATTTCTTGAGTAGTGGCAGTAGTACCTGGGTGAGAACAAATGGTGCCGTGAGATTGATATGCAGAACACGTTGCCAGTCGGCCACGTCATATTGCTCTATGGAACGTCGTTCTCCCAATATACCGGCATTGTGTACCAGCCCGTCAAGACGACCGAATTCTTCCTCAATGATGCTCGCGAGCGACGAGTAAGCTTCGCTGTCAGCCGTGCCCAGATCGAGGATAGCGATCGACGGTCGCGGGACGTTTTCGAGCGCCTCGATTTCGTCATACACAGCTTCCAGCTTTTTTGTGTCTCTGCCGTGCAAAATGACCTGCGCGCCAAGCGCGGCCACGTGACAGGCAAGCGTCTTGCCGATGCCATCGCTGGCACCTGTTATCAGGATTATGCGGTCTTTCAGTATATCTGCCGGATAGGCATAGGAAATCGGATCAACGGTCAATTGGGTGGCCCTTCATGTATTGTGATTAGTTGTAGCTGACGTGTTACTGCAATATTTTGTCGCCGGCATCTTCATCTTTGTCATCGCCTGATTCAACCATCGTACGCGGCAATGATTCCAGTGGTTCAAGCTGTTCCAGGTCTTTCTTTGGCCTGATGCCAAGCTCGACGAACTTGCGCGCGCCCGGCAAGACCTTTCTCTCGAGGGAACCTACCGCACGGTTGTAGTTTTCAACGCTACTGGCGAGTTGCTTGCCGACTTTGTTCATGTGGCCGACGAAGGCTGTGAGGCGTCCGTAGAGGTCCTCGGCAAGCTTGCGAATTTCCTCTGCGTTGCCTGCAAGCGCGAGTTGCCGCCAGCCGTAGGCTACTGCTTTGAGCAATGCGACAAAGCTGGTTGGTGTTGCCAGGATGATTTGATGGGCGAGCGCATATTCGATCAGGTCCGGATCTTCTCCCAATGCAGCACTCAGGAACTGATCGCCAGGAATAAACAGGATGACAAATTCAGGGCTGTTGGAAAACTGTTCCCAGTAGGTTTTGCTGGCAAGTTTCCTGATGTGTTCGCGAACGTTGCGCGCGTGGCGTTCCAGCCCACGTTTTCGTTGCGCGTCATCATTTGCCTCGACCGCCTCGAGATAGGCATCCAACGGCGTTTTGACGTCAACCACGAGCACGCGTTGGTCCGGCATGCTAACAATCATGTCGGGACGAATAATCTTGTCATCCGACGTTGTGTGCACCTGTTCCTGAAAATCGCAATGCTCAACCATGCCCGCCAGTTCCACCAGTCGACGCAGGGTGATTTCTCCCCAGCGGCCACGTACTTCCGGTCGTCGCAAAGCTTTAACGAGGTTATGCGTCTCTTGTGTGAGTGATTGCTGGCTGATTTGCATCGCTTCCAGTTGCGATCTGATGCCGCCGTATGCTTCGCTGCGCGCTTTTTCCAGGTCTGAAATCTGCTTTTGCGACTGTTGTAATGCGTCCCTTATTGGCTTCACCAGATTTTCAACGGCTTGCTCGCGGTCACCGAGTTCGCGTTTCGCCCGTTCCTGATGAGCGCCAAGATTTTGCTCGGCCAGGCGCAGGAATGTTTCACTGTTGGCTTTCAGGGACTGGTTAGCCATCTCTGAAAATTCGGTCGCCAGCTTGCTTCGCGCAACCTCGAACGCCGAGTCCCGCTCCAGCTGCATCGTATCCTGATCTTTAACGCTGGCCTCGAGCAGTTTGATGTATTCCTGTAAATGTCGTTGTTTGCTGCGTGACACCAGCCAGCTGATCAATGCGCCCATGAGCAGGCCGGCAAGGAGCGCCGGGCCACCTATCTCTATCCACAGCGGGTTAATTTCGATCGTCTGCATCACGTGTCCAGATTAAACCCTTTTAACAACATTTTGGTGAGTTCCGCGGTATCCGCCGCGATATGGTCTGCACCCCAGCTTTGCGGGTCATCGTCGTTGATATACCCGTACTCGACTGCAATCGTGACCATACCTGCTGCGCGGCCCGCTTCAATGTCCCGGGATGCATCGCCAACATATACCGTTCGTTCCGGCGCGACACCGGTTTGCTCGCTCGCCAGTAATAAAGGAGCCGGATGTGGCTTGCGCTGTTCAATTGTGTCGCCGCTGATAGCGCAGGCCGCACGCAGGCTCAGACCCAGGCCAGCCAGCAGCGGATCTGTCATTCTGGCAGGTTTATTGGTCACAATACCCCAGGGGCACTGGTCCGCATCGAGAATATCCAGCAGGTCGGCAAGGCCCGGGAAAAGCGACGAATGGACACAGACGGCCTCCTGGTAACGTTCCAGGTACTGCAACCGCAAACGTTCGTGATTTGCCTCGTCTGCATCGGGAAACGCCAGGTTGATCAGGCCAGCGGCACCATTTGATACCTGGGCTCGAGCTGTTGCATAAGGCAGCGGAACCTGGCCTTCTGTTTTTTGCAAATCGTCCAGTACCGCAACCATGTCGGGTGCTGTATCGACCAGGGTGCCATCAAGATCAAAGAGTACGGCATCAAAGATAGCCACTGAAGTGTCCCTCATGCCTCGTCAGCACGCCGAAAATGCATCAGGTAATTGACGTCGAGGTTGGCTCCTAGCGAATATTCCCGCGTGACCGGGTTGTAGTGCATGCCGATGCTGCCCTCAAGGTCCAGGCCGGCATGGCGTGCCCAGGCCTCCAACTCCGAGGGTTTAACGAATTTCGCGTATTCATGGGTGCCGGCAGGCAACAGGCGTAGCACGTATTCGGCGCCGACGATTGCGAGCAGGAATGACTTCGGATTGCGATTGATGGTCGAAAAGAAAATATGGCCGCCAGGTTTAACCAGCTCTGCGCAGGCAGCAATCACTGTCCGCGGCGAAGGCACATGTTCCAGCATCTCGAGGCAGGTTACGACGTCAAATTGTCCGTGGCGCTCCTCGGCTAATGCTTCCGCCGTCGAGTGCAGATATTCAACATCAGTTCCTGATTCGGCCTGGTGCAAACGGGCAACCGCGAGAGGGCCCTCAGCCATGTCGATTCCGGTCACTGAAGCACCGGCTTTTGCCATCGACTCAGCGAGGATGCCGCCGCCGCAGCCGATATCGACAGTCTTGCTTCCCGGCAATGTGGCGCGTTGGCGAATGAAATCGAGCCGCAGCGGGTTGATTTCATGCAAGGCGCCAAATTCGCCGGCCGGGTCCCACCAGCGGGATGCCAGGGCATCAAATTTCGCGATTTCTGCCTGATCTACGTTAACGTGTGTTGCGTTCATGCGGTTTCTGTCTCTTTGCTATTGTGCAGCCGACGCTGCCATTCGCCTGCCCGTTGCAGCAAATCGCCCGGGTTAATGCGGATCAGCTTGCCGTCTTCGAGCTGGTGTCGCCCCGCAACCCAGACGTCACTTACCTGGTTCGCAGCAGCCGTATACACCACCTGCGAAACCGGATCGTATACAGGTTGGCTGTTGATGTGTCGTAAATCGATGCAGGCGAGATCTGCCCATTTGCCAGGCTCGATGCTGCCGATGGTATCGGCCAGTCCCAGGGCAGCGGCACCATTCAGGGTTGCCATTCGTAACGCGTCCGCCGCGGGCAACGCGGATGCATCTCCGGCGCGGGCCTTGGCGAGCAACGCCGCTGTTCGCATTTCACCGAGCATATCGAGCACGTTGTTGCTGGCCGCGCCATCGGTGCCGAGTGCGACATTGATTCCTGCTTTCTGCAGAGTATCGACAGGGGCAATGCCGCTGGCGAGTTTCAGATTGGAGCGCGGACAATGCGCGACGGAAACCCCTGAGTCGGCAAACATGCTGATCTCATCATCGTTCATATGGACAGCGTGCACCGCCAGCAACGACGAGTTGATCAAACCGTGTTCTTTGAGACGGTCGAAAGGGCGCTTGCCGGTCTCTGCCATAGCGTCCGAAATTTCCTGCGCGGTTTCGTGCAAATGTATCTGTACCGGCGCATCGAGCTGGTCTGCGAGGACCCGCAATGCGTTAAACGACTCATCGGATACGGTGCCGGTCGAGTGCGGCGCAAAACAGCTGGAGACCAGTGCATGATTGGCATAGCGGTCATGGACCTGGTCGGTGCCCTTGCGCATGCAATCAGCGGCGTTTTCCGCCCACGGTGTGGCAAATTCGATGATTGGCGTACCCACCATCGCCCGCATATGCATCTCGACGGCTGTTTCTGCAACGATTTCAGGGAAGAAGTACTGATCGCTGAAGCAGGTGCAACCTGAGAGCAGCATTTCCGCGATAGCGAGTCTCGTACCGTCTCGCACCATTTCGGCACTTAGCCAGCGCGTCTCAACCGGCCAGATCCCCTCGCGCAGCCAGCGTTCCAGCGGCATATCGTCTGCCAGACCACGGAAAAGCGTCATCGCCGCGTGGGTATGGGTATTTACGAGGCCTGGAATCAGGACATGCCCCGGACGCTCGACCAGCACACCTGGCTCATAGCGTTGCCTGGCCTCGGCCGCGGGCAGGGTTTCGACGATTCGACCGTCGTTGACTACCACGGCGTGTTGGGTCAATACCAGATCGTGAGGCTCAACCGGAATACACCAGTCGGCCAGTATCAGGGTGTCGCAATGCTGCATTTTGTCTGCTTTGTCAGGTGAGAATCAAGGCTTAGTGTGGGTGCAAGTATAACGATCAAATGCCGCGCTGCTAAGGGTCATCGATTAATCAATAAAACACCGGGAAAGCGTGCTGTTATGCGGCTTGCTGTGATATTATTATCGCCTTGGTTTGACGCTGTCTGGCGCTCGTTTCAAGTCCCGGAAAACTGGAATTTTTTTCCTCAAAAGCACCCAACTATTTTAGTCGCGGTTCCGCTTAACTAAACGGAAACGCACTGGCATTGTGAGTTTGTATGTCTGAAATTGCACAGGAAATTCTGTCCGTAAGTCTCGAAGACGAGATGCAGCAGTCCTACCTCGATTACGCCATGAGCGTAATTGTAGGCAGAGCATTGCCTGACGTCCGCGATGGCCTGAAACCAGTGCACAGGCGCGTTCTGCACGCCATGAACGTGCTCAATAACGACTACAACAAGCCTTATAAGAAGTCGGCGCGTGTCGTTGGTGACGTCATTGGTAAGTACCACCCACACGGTGACTCAGCGGTCTACGACACGATTGTGCGTATGGCGCAGCCGTTTTCAATGCGCTACATGCTGGTCGACGGGCAGGGCAATTTCGGCTCCGTCGATGGCGATGCCCCGGCGGCAATGCGATACACAGAAGTGCGCATGGCGCGCATCGCGCACGAGATCCTGGCGGACCTGGACAAGGAAACCGTCGATTTCGTAGAAAATTACGATGGTTCGGAATCCGAGCCGTCAGTAATGCCAACGAAGGTCCCCAATTTGCTGGTGAATGGCTCCTCCGGCATCGCCGTTGGCATGGCCACCAATATACCGCCACACAACCTCAATGAGATTATCAGCGCCTGCCTGGCGCTGATCGAGAATCCGGCGATCGATGTGCCGGGCCTCATGCAGCATGTGCCAGGCCCGGATTTTCCGACCGCAGGCATTATCAACGGTGCGCTGGGCATTTATGAGGCTTATAAAACCGGCCGTGGTCGCGTGCACATGCGCGGCAGGACAAATATTGAGCCCGTTGGCAGTAGCGGCAAAGAAGCCATTATCGTCACCGAGCTGCCCTACCAGGTAAACAAGGCCCGACTCATCGAGAAAATTGCCGACCTCGTGCGTGAGAAACGTATCGAGGGAATTACCGAGCTGCGGGATGAATCCGACAAAGACGGCATGCGTATCGTCATTGAGCTGCGTAAAGGCGAGTTGAGTGATGTTGTGCTGAACAACCTCTACAAGCAGACGTCGCTGCAGAGTGTGTTCGGCATCAACATGGTGGCGTTGCACGAGGGACAGCCGAAACTGCTCAATCTCAAGCAGATTCTGGAAGCTTTTCTTTCGCATCGCAGAGAGATAATCACGCGCCGTACAATTTTTGAGCTGCGCAAAGCCCGCGATCGCGCCCACGTGCTGGAAGGGCAGGCTGTCGCACTGGCGAATATTGACAAAGTCATAGCACTGATCAAAGCCTCGCCATCTCCGGCTGAAGCCAAAACCGCTTTGATCGCGAAAAGCTGGCCGCCGGGCGCTGTCATGGAGATGCTTGAGCGGGCGGGTTCAACGGATACGCGACCGGATGCGCTTGAGGATGGGTTCGGCCTGGTCGACGGTGAATACCGGCTTTCGGCAGTTCAGGCGCAGGCGATTCTGGATCTCAGGCTACATCGTTTGACCGGTCTTGAACAAGATAAAATATATAAAGAATACAAAGAGTTGCTGGTTAAAATTAAAGCATTATCTGGCATTCTCACGGATCCGGATGAGCTGCTACGGGTCATCCAGCGAGAGCTCGCTGAGATTCTTGAAGCGTATGGCGATGAGCGACGTACGGAGATCATCCAGGACCACAGCGATCTGCAGGCTGAAGACCTCATTCCTGAGGAAGAGGTCGTCGTCACCTTGTCGCATGGTGGCTATGCCAAAGCGCAGTCGATCGATGTGTACCAGGCACAGCGACGCGGTGGGCGCGGCAGATCAGCTGCCAAGGTGAAAGACGAAGATTTCATCGACAAGCTGTTTGTT
>CAYOHF010000098.1:0-12740 GCA_964403695.1 uncultured Woeseiaceae bacterium
CATAGAAATAACACCAGTAGTGTTGTGAACGAGAGTTTTTGCGGGTGGTTGAATTGCGTCGAAATCATCAATGGGTCCTGAAATTAGTTGTCTGAAGAAAGTTTTACGTAGCCAATACCGCGGCGCATTTCGATTTCAGTGCCGTACGGCTCGGACAATACCTGTAAATCGTTAATTATTTTTTCACCCAGCTCCTGGTCGGCAAACACGGGCCGACCCCGAACTTGTCGCGGTGCGCCGAAACCCAGGCTGATTGGATAAAGCTTGAGTTCTGTCAGCTGACGATCGTTGAATGTGGGCACCGCGATGACAGATTCCCATATTTCCGCAATAGCCGGAAATCCTTTGCTGTCTTCTTCATAACGTACATCGTTGAAGTCGGCGACATGCGCATCCGCGTCAAGATCGTAAGCGGCATAGTTGTCTTCCGGCAGACGCAGCAAGGTTTCATTCTGGAACATAAAATCGCCGAGGCTGTAAAAAATCGGTTTGCCCTGGAAAATCTCTATGCCACGCAGCGCATGTGGTCCATGGCCGACAAACACATCGGCACCGGCCTCTATCATTGCGCGGGCAAACACTGGCAGGAAGTCAGCGGGGATCTCACGTCGGCCACCGTGTTCGTGCGCATGGATCGTCACGATTGTGAAATCCGCAACACGACTCGCATTGTTGACGACAGCAGAAATTTCCCTGACGTCGTCCTCGTTGACATCCAGACGAATTACGGCGTCATCACCGAGCGCAAAGTTTTTGCCGAAAACCTTTATCTCATCGGGCGTATCTTCATCGACACCCGTCGGTTCGCCGTCCTGGTTGATAAATTGTCCCAGTATTTCGCCGGACTGGCGCAAGCCTGCAAATTCTGTCTCTTGCAACACGTAAGTGGTTTTATAACGTAACGGGTTAAGGCCGGGCCGTGGCGGCATATCGTCGCGCGATTTGCCGGCACGCATGTGATTGGCGAAGCTGGATGAAATGGAGATGAGGGCGACACGAGCTTTGGCTGTTTCGAGAAATTTCGCTTCACGCGCTTCAGCAAGGCTCTCGCCAACGCCGGCATGGACGATTCCTGCTTCCTCTACGTATTTGCTGGTCAGTCGCATGCCGAGCACGCCATAGTCACCGGTGTGATTATTTGCGCGGGCAACCATATCTATGCCCGCCCAGGCCAGTTCTTTCGCGAGTTCCGGGTCACCGCGCATCCAGGTGCCGCCGCTTTCCGCCATTGGATAGGGCTCGTAATCGTGAAACAACATCTCGAGGTTGGTGAATGCCAGGTCTGCAGAACGAATCAGTTCAATCATCTGCAGAAATTCCGGTTCGTCATAAACCGACAATTTGCGCGTGATGATTGAGTCGCCAGTAAGCGCCATGGTGAACGATTCGTCGGCGGTTCGATGTTGAGCGGCGCTTTGGCCGGCAAGCGCGAGTCCTGAAGTGAGTACAACAAATTGTACGACGTTGGACCATTTCATTTTCTTGTTCTCCGGTCTTTTCGATTGACTTCGTGAGGCGAGCTTATGATATTCACTCTACCGCTGCCAGCGTAATGCAAAAAGTGGCATTGGAGACTAAATACCGTATGTCATCTATTCGCGGCTAAAGCCGCTCCCACAGTTTGTAGTAAACCGTGGGAGCGGCTTTAGCCGCGAATAGATGGCATACGCTGAAGAAGCCAAACCAAAAATGAATTAGGCTTTGCAGCAATATTCATATAACAATAGATCGTCGACATCGAACCGACGCAAAGATCACGAACGAGGGCGGACATGATACAAAAATCAATTCTTATTATAGGCGCAGCAATTCTTGCTCCGTTTTCGCTTGCCAGTGCACAGGACAGCGACGCAGTTATCGACTTTATTGACAGCCGCTACGAAGACACTGCGGATATTGCGCGCACTATCTGGGAATTTGCAGAAGTCGGCTACCAGGAAACGCAGAGCAGTACGCTCTTGCAGGATTCCCTGACCGCCGAGGGATTCACGATAGAAGCGGGGGTCGCCAATATTCCAACCGCATTTGTCGCGAGTTATGGAGACGGCGGCCCGATCATCGCAATTCTGGCCGAATTTGATGCACTCCCCGGGATAAACCAGGACTCCGTGCCGGGCCGATCACCGATCCAGGGAAAAGCTGCTGGCCATGCCTGTGGTCATAACCTGTTTGGCGCCGGGTCCATCGGCGCGGCGATTGCCATCAAGCACTGGCTCGAGGAAAGCGGCACGCCGGGCACGATTCGTATCGTGGGTACACCGGCGGAAGAGGGCGGCAGCGGCAAGGTGTACATGGTTCGCGCAGGACTGTTCGACGACGTCGACATTGCATTGCACTGGCACCCGGGCGATCGAAATTCAGCGGCAGCACGTACGACACTTGCCAATCGTTCGGCAAAATTTCGCTTCCGGGGACTTTCCGCGCATGCGGCGGGTGCGCCAGAGAAAGCGCGCTCCGCACTCGATGGCGTGGAGTCCTTCAATTACATGATTAACATGATGCGCGAGCATGTTCCCCAGGAAACACGCATCCACTACGTCATTACGGATGGTGGCAATGCGCCGAACGTAGTGCCTGATTTCGCGGAGGTGTATTACTACGTACGCCATCCGGACGCGAGCATCGTCAAGGAAATTTGGCAGCGCGTCGAAAATGCGGCGAAGGGTGCGGCTATGGGCACCGGTGTGGAAGTTGACTGGGAGATAATTCATGGTAATCACCCGCTCCTTATCAACGAAACGCTGGCTAAGATGATGGATAGCAAATTGCGCGTCGTGGGTGGCGTTGCCTACAACGATCACGAATTGGCCTTTGCCAGAGATATTTATCCGACGCTTACCCACCCGGAGCTGGCGATCGGCTCTCAGGAAGAGATTCAGCCTTACGCGGTGAGTCTCGGCTCCGCTTCGACCGATGTCGGTGATGTCTCGATTGCCGTACCCACGGTTGGCCTGAGTACCGCGACCTGGGTACCAGGCACATCAGCGCACAGCTGGCAGTCCACAGCGGCCAGTGGCATGACCATTGGTTACAAAGGTGCGCAGGTTGCAGCGAAAACGCTGACCCTGGCAGCGATCGAATTATTCACCAATGAAGATCTCAGAGATGCCGCTCGTCGCGAATTTGAGGAGCGACGCGGGGCTGATTTTTATTATGAAGCTCTGCTGGGCGATCGACCACCGCCACTCGACTATCGTAACTAGTGGCTGATAACAAAGCGGAAGGAAAGTCGCAGGGCAATGTAATAGAGACAAATATAAACGGCGTTTCGCAGTTTATTTTGAAAAAATCGAAAATAGACCCGAAATCGGTTTTTTGTAGTGGCGGCCGCAATTCTGTTGCGACAATGCAACTTTCCCCCTGATACGGTAGTAAAAAAGCGTAATGTGGAACCGAAGCGGGTCGAATTTCGAAATACTGATTTCACCTGAAATCAGTATTGCTCAAAATGTGCCATTTTCGCATCAATATAGGCACGTTGGGGTTTGACAGCCCGTCGCTGTGCGAATAGAGTTGTCAGAAATAATGAACGAATAGGTAAACGTACGTACTAAAGCTGGCAATAGTCGGTACATCTACTTAACACTTCAGGCAAGGAAAGCAGCTGCGAATTGGCGCAGTCAGGGGCGGCGGGAATTAATTACATTTTTACAACAAAATCGGATTTGTGCGTGTCGCTTTGATTTCGACAGCGCAAGCGTAATTCAAATACACAGTTTTTGATCGGGGGTAAGACAACAATGGTAAACAGCAAATTCAAAGCGACCGCAATTTCTACCGGTATCGCAATGGCTCTGGGAACGGCACCGAATGCGTCGGCGCAAGATGAAGGTATCGAAGAAATCGTCGTTACCGGCTCACATATTCGAAGAGACGAATATTCGGGCAGAGCGCCCATTCAGGTCGTGGATCAGGAGCAGTTTGAGCTGATCGGCGCGGTGCAGCCCATCGAAATGGTCAAAGAGCTAACGGTCAACAGCGGCTCGGCATACTACAATGAGACCAACAACGGGCAGGGCATATCCCAGTTCAATATTCGCAACCTGGGGTTGGGCTCGACACTGACACTAATTAACGGCAAGCGTGGCGGCATCGCCGCGGTTGGCGATGCGAGCGGCACCGACTTCGTTGACATCAACCAGTTCCCGCTGGCAATGATCTCGCGCATTGAGGTCCTGACCAACGGCGCCTCTGCAACCTACGGATCGCAGGCGGTTGCCGGTGTGGCAAACATTATTACGCGCAAGGGCATGGAGGGCTTTGAGGTCTCCGGTGGCTTTGCAAGTTCGGAAATCGAAGCATGGCATTTGAACATGGCTGCCGGTGCCCAGTTCGATAAGGGCGGTTTCAATATTTACGCGACCTACTACGAGCAGGACCGCCAGGATCGTTCGGAATTCGACTGGTTGGACAACCGACTGAACGGCAACGGCATTCAGGGTCGATCCCGCTTCCTGTCCGGCACCGGGTCTCCCGGTTCAATCGAGCGCGCAACGCTTGGTGCGAACGGTGAAGCGACCTCCGTCGCAGGTGCAGTACGACAGCCGGATGCGGATTGTGAAGCCGCAGGCGGTGTCATTGGCGATCTCGCCGATACGGGCCTCAACCCGAACACCTGCCGCTACAACTTCGCTGACCAGGTCTCGGTCATCGCAGCGGAAAAGAGAGTGCAGGTATTCACCGAATTCGACTGGGAGTTCAGCGACACGATCAAATATTACGCAGAGGCCAGTTTCTCTAACAACCAGGTCCTGCGGGATACCGGCGGTCAGTTGCTGGCGACAGGTAAAGCAACCAATGGCGGTGTCACGATTCTCCCCAGTCACCCATTTAACTTCTATGTAGAGAATGCGGATGGGGTGTCCGTGGACTATATCGGCCCGGATAACTGGGACCCGGCAATTCACACCGGGGCAACGCTACGCTCGATCCATCGACCGTTTGGTGCATCCGTGACCAATACGGCGTTGACGAGGGAGCAAGAACGGGACATCAACTATACGCGCGTGCTGAATGGCATGGAGTTTCAGCTGCCGGGTGACTGGTACCTCGATGCGTCGTATATGTGGGCCAAATCACAAATCGTCACGGCAGAGCCTGAAGCCGTTCGCTCGGATGCCTACCAGCAACTCATTCGCGATGGCTCCTGGAACCCGTTTGGTACGCGCATCTCGAATCCGGGGTTGGTATCTCCCAAAGACGTGGCTGATACAGGGAACTGCTTCAATATTGCCGCCGGCGCCTGCACAGCCGGTAATTCGGCGAGCGTCCAGGACCAGTGGAACCAGCGCCAGGTATCGCAGGCGAGTGCCGTGTCGAACGTCGTGGACATTGTCGCATCCGGTGAGTTATTCGAAATCGGCGGCAACATGCTTGCGGCGGCCATTGGCGGCCAGTATCGCGAAGTTGACTACAAGTCGTACCCCGACTCGTTGAGTTCAGCCGGAGAAGATGGCAGTCAGGGCGTCTCGGGTGCGGTACTTGGTAAGCAGGACGTTACGGCGTTTTTTCTTGAAGTAGTGGCGCCAATCGGTGACATCGGTGAGGTTCAGCTCGCAGTTCGCAACGAGGATTATGGCGATGGCGTGTCGACAACTGACCCGAAAATATCTGCGGAATTTGGCATCGGTCAATACTTTGGCGTCCGCGGCTCCTGGGGTACCTCATTCCAGGCACCGGCGGTTCGTCAGATAGGACGTTCGACCTCGTCGCAATTCATCGACGATCCCGCATCGGCGACCGGGCCTGGCGGCAGCACTATCTGTAATGACCAGCAGGTGTCAAACAACATCAGTACGGTTGTCGAGGGTGCGCCGGGATTGTCGCCCCAGGAAGCAGAGAACTTAAACTTCGGCGTCATTTTTCAGACTGAAAGATTCAGGGCCAGCATCGATTACTTCCAGTTTGACTATGAGGACCTGATTGCGCCTGAAACGGGTGCACAGGCTATTATCGAAGCGCAATGTCCGAATAATGACAGTTCGCCGATTATCCCCGACGCGAGAGTGGTGCGCGACGCTACCGGCCAGGTACGCGAAGTCACTTCTCAATTCACCAACATTGGTTCTGTAGAGACGAGCGGTATCGATGTAAACGCCGACTACTCGATGGACTTCGGCAATAGCACGTTTATCGTGGACGTGGGTGCCACGCTTCTCGATACGTTCGATGTTGATACCGATGGTGATGGAACTACCGATTTCGATGGTGCAGGAAGCAGAAACCAGTCGAATAACTTCAACACCATGCCTAAGGTTCGCGCCAATGGTGGCTTCACCTGGTTCACAGGCAACCACACGGCACGCATCGGAGTGAGTCACATCGGCAACTACGATAATGACCAGGGCAACAACACGGAGATCAACTCCTGGACGGTCTGGGATGTGCTGTATTCGTATACGTTTAACGGACTGATAGGCGAGGGTGATACGACCTTGTCGATTGGCTCCAATAACGTCCTGGACGAGGATCCACCGGCACTGTATCGCGGTGATGCGACCGGTGCGCGAAATGATCGATTCAACGCGGATGGCACTTACAATCGCGGCTGGACCGATCGTCCTGGATACGATGACAGGGCAGGTCATGATCTGCGCGGACAGGTTATTTACGTGCGGTTCAAGCACGCTTTCTAAGCATGCATAAAGTAGTAGCAAAAGAGGGGCCTCGTGCCCCTCTTTTTTGTTTGGGAGTAGCACTTCTGATCGCAACCAGTGCGACAGCTGCCCAGACGATTAAGCAGTCAGACCTTGAGCTCTGTGCCGGCCTTGAGACGTCGGAGCTAAAGCTCGCGTGCTTTGAGGCCCTCACGGCCAGCGAAAACGCGAAAGCTGAGCCGGCTGTCGACCTGGCTCCTGAATCGCTGGCAGAATCCGCCGCGATGGAATCAACAATAGTAACCGCTGGTGCGGCCGCCGGCGTGGCCGGGTCGGACGCAGGGAGCATGGCACCAGTTGCAGCCGCTGCAGCAGATGATGAGCCGGCGGACAGTCCCGAAGAACTCAGCCGAGGGCTCGCAGACGAAGAGCAAGTTAACCTCGCCGACGAACTCGGCCAGGAGCTCCCAGACGAAGAGCAGGCGGACGCCGCCGACGATCTCGGCCGTGAACATTTAGACAAAAAGAAAGCCGACGGGAAGGACGAAGTGGTTGTTCGTGTGACCGTGAGTGAAGTGGTTAAAGGAAGCTACGATGTGCTCTATTTTCACTTTACGAATGGTCAGGTGTGGCGACAGATCGAGAGCAGGCGGTTTAGCTATCCGCGTAACGGTGAATTCGACGCTATCATCGATTCCGGGATGATGGGTGATTACCGCTTACGACTTGACAGAGGCGGGCCGATGACACCAATACGGCGTGTCAAATAGCTTGTTTACAAAAAACCACGAAGGTAATGTGACGGCGACGCGGGTAGACTGACTTCCCATTTTTGTTTATGTGCCGCAGGAATTAATAATGTCCGAAGAACTGGTGCCGGATTTCGATATTAACAAGCGCATTCGCATGCTCTTCGCCACGCCGCTCGTGGTTCACGACTGGCCCAACAGCGAACAATTTAATCACGACTTCGAAGAACTCGTGCGCAATAGCGAAAACGAAGACAAGGACGGCTACGGGACTCGCTCTAACGCAGGCGGCTGGCAGTCACCAGGCAACCTTATTAACTGGAAAGATCCTGTTGTCGAAATTTTTCGTCAGCGCATCGAAAAACTGGTGACGAATCTTTTGCAGGAAGTGGCGCGGGATACTGGAAAAAATCGTTCATTTGAATTATTGATCGACGCCTGGGCGAACATCAATCGCAACGGTGACTATAACGTCGTACACACGCACCCGAATTGCATGTATTCGGGCGTCTACTATGTTCATGAAGGCGAACCGGAAAAGACGATTCCGTACAGTGGTTTGCTGGAAATTCTAGACCCGCGTGAAGCAGCTAACTACGTCCAGATTCGCCATTCGGTTTTCGATGGCCGGGAATTTGTCGAAAATGTTCCCGGTCGAATGTTGCTGTGGCCAAGCTGGCTGAAGCACTGGGTGCATCCGTATCAGGGCGAAGGCGAACGCATATCCGTTGCCTTCAATGTCAACGTTATCGAAAAAGACGAGCAGCAGGCGTAAGCGGAACCAGTATCGCTGGCGAGTGCCAGTTCCGGGCTGGCATTCAGCCGGTCAAACTGTTCGCAAATTGTATTCTCATCGTGACCCCATTTTTAAAAAATACCTTGCTGATCCTGGCCGCAGTGCTTTTTTCCACGTGGGCAATGCCAATGTCTACGATGGCACAGGAAGCCGCAGAGGAAACCATCGAAGAAATTCAGGTCACGGCAATGCGACGTCCACTGGCGCAAAAGGATGTCTCTGCAGCCCTGACACTGATCAGCGTTGAGGATATTCGCGGAGCAAAAATTATCACTGATGCGCTGGCGGCACAGCCGGGCGTATTTTTGCAACAAACAACGCCTGGGCAAGGTGCTGCAATCGTTCGCGGTCTGAAGGGCTCTGAAGTATTGCATCTTGTGGATGGGATGCGGCTGAACAACGCGATATTCCGTAACGCGCCGACGCAATATCTTGCCCTGGTGGCGCCGGGTACCGTCGATAGAATCGAGGTTGTTCGCGGGGCTCCGGCATCTCTGTACGGCAGTGATGCGGTTGGCGGCGTCGTGCAGGTTTTATCACGCATTCCGTCTTTCGATGAGCCCGGTACAAGGGGTGATGCGTATCTTGCCTATGATACGGCGGATCTCGGCAAAATCATCCGTGGTTCGTTCGACGTTGGCAACGAGCGGCTGGCCGGATTGATCAGTGGCGAGTACCTGCAAACCGGCAATCGTCGTATTGGCGGTGGCGAACGAGTTGCGCCTACAGGATATGAGTCGAAGGGTGCCCGCATTGCGCTGTCTGTGACACCGGATGCTGAGCAAAGCTGGCTGTTCGATTTTCAGTACGCCAGTCAGCCCGCCACGCCACGTATAGATGAACTGGTTCCTGGTTTTGGCCAGACGGAACCGTCCTCGTCCGAATTTCTGTTTTCGCCGAATGACAGGCTGTTCGCGCACATAAAGCACACGCGTGCTGATTGGTTGTGGTCAGCCGACTGGAATTTCGATGCCGGCTGGCAACGAATTGACGATGATCGCATCACCCGCAACTTCCAGTCACAGTTTCGCCGTCGTGAAAAAAACAGCAGCGATTTGTTCGGCATTACTGCGAGTGCCGCCAGTGATACCCGGAGTGGCTCGTGGATAGTCGGGGCGGAGTTGTATCACGATCGTGTTCGCAGCCAACGCAGCGAGGAAGATATTGTTAGCGGCCAGGTGCAGGACTTGCAGGCCCGTTTTCCGGACGATTCAAGCGTCGATCAGGCGGCAGTTTATGCGAATCTCCTGCACACCTTAAGCGAGCGACACTCCTTGTCAGGCGGATTGCGCTTTAGTGCGATTGCTGTGGATTTGTCGCAAACGGCTTTTTCACCTGCGGCGTCTGTTGACCAGGACGACGTCAGCGCTGACTTTGGCTGGGTTTTCGACGTGAACCAACAGAGCCAGATCGTGGCCAACCTGGGCTACGGATTTCGCGCGCCGAACGTGTTCGATCTTGGAACGCTCGGTGACCGCCCGGGCAATCGATTCAACATTCCGAATCCAGATCTGGAGTCAGAACGCATTTACCAGTTTGACGTTGGCTTCAGGCATCACGACGAGCTCTGGGACCTCAACGTCATGTTATTTGCTTTGCATTACACCAACAGAATCACCTCTGTGCTTACCGGCGCTGTAACGCCCTCTGGCAGAGATGTCGTGCAAAGCCAGAATGTTGACAGTGCTGATATTTACGGCGTCGAAGCCGCGGCACATGTCGTTTTGTCAGCGGCCACGACGGCAGACCTGGTGATTAATTATGTCCGCGGTGAGCAAAACGAAGCAGACGGTGTTGACGTGTCAGCCGACAGAATCCCGCCATTCAATGGCCGGCTTTCTTTGCGCTATATAGTCTCTGATGCATTATCTGTTGAGCCCTACCTGCTGTTCGCAGGTAGCCAGGATCGGCTGAGTCCGCGCGATATCAGGGATGTACGAATAAACCCGGAGGGTACGCCCGGTTGGCTGACGGCAAATGTCGCTGTGGCATGGCAGCCGAATGACCGCTGGCAGATCGTGGCAAGTCTCGAAAACCTTTTTGACAAGCAATACCGGGTCCATGGTTCGGGCATCGACTCAACTGGCACCAATCTTATTTTAAGTCTGCACTGGTTATGGTAGCCAACGTAATTCAACGGTCAGCAATCGCCCGCTGGGCGGGCTCCTACAATTCTAATTAGCAATGTAGGAGCCCGCCCAGCGGGCGATGTCTTTAATCAGAGAAATACGCCTGAATACTGCACCAATGCTTCATCCCTCGATCCGTAAAATGGTCTGCATGGGACAGCAGTGGCTCCGGCCTTATTCGTCAAATTTCCACTCGGGTGGAAATGCGATGGGGCCCCTGCATTCCGGTCTGGCGGCTGTAAACGGAGCGTAGAATTTACGAATCATTTGCAGGTCCTGATCCAGCGTCTGGCCATCAGGCAGTGTGATGCCGACGCCGAGCCTCTTGTTCTTATAGTCTATGAAAGCAAGGACAATGGGAACATTGGCCGACTTGGCGATCTGGTAAAAGCCTGTTTTCCAGTATGGCTTCCAACTGCGAGTTCCCTCCGGTGCCAGGGCGAGAAACAGCTTATCTTGTGTCGCAAAGGTATCGATCAGGTGCTTCACGGTGTCTTGTGCGCCACTGCGATCGAGCGGCATAGCACCCATAGCCCGCAGGAGCGTGCCAAGTGGCCACCAGAACAGCGTGTGCTTGGCAAGGAATCGAACATCGACCTTGACCGCAACCTTGTACACCAGCAGCCATAAACCATCCCAATTGGACGTATGGGGTGCGGCAATGAAGACTGCTTTATCAAATGGCGGGACTTCGCCGACAATCTCCCAACCACAATTTCTTAGTATCGCCTGAGCGATTTTTCGCAGCATTTGCAGAGTATTGCTGGCGTGGCTTCAGGATGCAAAGCGTTGTTATGCCCGGGTGAATGACTCGGGTGCTGCCGAATATCCCCGGACGATTAATCCCCACCCGGGAGCGAATTATTACCAGGCGTCAGTGCAGACCAATTTCCGCCGCCCTGTCGCAAAAGCGTGAATTTCTTCGCTGTAAGTTATTGAAAGTCAATCGAATTCCGCTGACAGGGAACTGCGTCACTTATTTATGGCCGGGAATATGGCACAACTACCAAAGTGATCCAATCTCAGGAGTTTTTCATGAAAGCCTCACTTGGGCTGTTGATAGTCATACTGCCGACGCTTGTTGCGGCAGAAGTCGTTGTGCCGATCGATTCGGTCGAGAACAGCGTCAATATTCGTATGCTGGCGGATTCCGCCACAGAAATAGTTGGCAAGTTAAAACAAGGTGAGTCTTTGCCACTCATAAAGTCCATACCTGACTGGCATGAGGTTGAAATTGCAGGCGGAGGTTCGGGCTTCGTTAGCGCGGACTGGAGCAATGTGCTTGAAGAAGCTCCAGAGACTGTTGTTGAAGCTGAACCGGTCGAAGACGTTGCAGACGAAGTTGCCCGGATTGCTTCTGATACGGAGGCAGTCGCGGACAAGTCCGACAGTCCGGCTGTCGAATCAAGCGACGAATCTATTGAGACAGTCGTCGATGTTGACGACGCGGAGAAAACAAGTGCAGACGAACCAACCAGCGAAGAATCGCTAACGGAGACTGCGGCCGCCGCACCAGTGCCGGACGCTGAGCCAGTCGTGGAATCCGAGACCGAATCAATTGCTGCAAGCTCAGCGGAACTGACGGATGAAGTGGCTGTGGTTGAAACGACCAATGAGACGATCAATGAGACAACCGATGTTGCTCCGATTACGGAAACAGTGACGGTGCCCGTTGTGGTCGGCGCAGCGGGCGTAATCGGACCGCAAGGACCACCCGGTGAAACTGGTCCAGTCGGGCCAACGGGTCCTCCGGGAACATCGGGTAACTTAAGCGTCAAAGGTTCTGTTGACTATCTGATGAAATTTACGGCGCCGACAATTGGCGGCAAATCACAAATATTTGATGACGGGAACAACATTGGCATCGGTACTGCAGAGCCGAAACAGCGCCTTGAAGTCAACGGTAACATTCAGATTCACGAGCAAAACAGCGGTGTCGCCGGTTTGATGATTACCCAGTCTTCCGGTGAAACCGGCTACATCATGCACAACCGCGCCAGTACGTTGACGATTGGTGCAGGCTCTATCGACAGGATAACGATCGACCGGGAAGGCAATGTAGGTATCGGTGTGGCGCGCCCGTCACACCCGATGGAAATGGTAAGCGGCGCGCATGTTAGCGCCGGCGGAGTCTGGACCAACAGCTCTTCGCGAGCCAAAAAGGAAAATATTGAAGCGTTGACGCCGGAGGAGGCGCTCAGGACTTTGGCGCAACTGCAGCCAGTGCAGTTCAATTACAAAAGCGACCAGCAGGAAACTTACGTTGGATTCATTGCTGAAGATGTTCCCGAGTTGGTAGCGACCAGTGACAGGCAAGGGCTAAGTGCGATGGATATTGTTGCGGTATTGACCAAGGTTGTTCAGGCGCAGCAGCAGCAAATTGAACGGCTGGAAGCGAAGCTGGAATCCGGTAACTAGAGAATTCGACCAAGCTCCGCAATCGCGGCAAGATGCCGCTCCTACGACTTCG
>CAYOHF010000099.1:0-12578 GCA_964403695.1 uncultured Woeseiaceae bacterium
TAAAACAATGGGTTATATCATTAATGATGTAGCCCTTTTGTCATTTGGGTAGCACTGTGGGTCGCAATTCGCGCTAAATGCTCGGTAACCAGATTTTTCCGCAGGTTGTTACCACTGGCTGCTTTCGGCCACAAGCGGACGAAATCGCACTTGCAAATCAGTCGCCAACAGCTACTCGATACCCAAATCGTCCAACCGTTTCAATTGCGCCTGAACCCCCTGCATAAATTCACCCTTTTCGTAGTCTGGGTATTGGGCTTTCCGCTAGATCGTCGCGACCTCGTCGGGTCAAGGCTGGCCGGAGAAAGTTCCTCCCTCGGCAGCAGCTGCGGCGCGAAACTCCCCTAATTCGGGATGTTACAAACAGATACATCCTGAAACCTGCCTGAGAACTCTATTTGAGGAATTTCTGAAATAATTCATCTCGTTTCTACATCCTATTACTTTCTTTGGGACAAACTGATGAAAAATATTCTTTCTATTACATTTCTGGCCGCACTGATCGGGCTTGCCGGCTGCGATAGCAGCAGCACGCCTGAGCCGATTCCGGATACGCCGTCACCGCCTCCACCTGCAGCTCAAATTCAGGTTGTGCACGCGGTAGCTGACGCACCGGGTGTGAACGTCAATGTCGGCGGACCAACGCCTGATGGCAGCGACCTGCTCGACCTCGAATTCAACGGCGTAGTGAACAGCTCATTCCGACCGGGCGCGTTCGACGTATCTGTCGATGCCGTGCTACCAGACGGCACGGCCGTTGAGGTTATCCCCGCAACCAACATCGACTTTGTCATTGATACGCGGACAATCATCGTTGCAACTGGAGCTGTCGGCGCCATCGAGCCCATCGTGCTGACGCAGGACGTGCCAGATGCAGCTACCACCGGAACGACAAGGCTGCGGGTCCTGCATGCCGCACCCGGCGTCGGCATGGTCGATGTCTACGCCACTGCGCCTGACGCGGACCTCGCCGCGAGCGCGCCAGTCGCCACCATCGCTTTCCAGCAAGCTAGCGAGGTGCTCGATGTGCCGCCGGGCGACTACCAGCTCCGGGTAACGCCAATGGGCGATCCAGCGACGGTGGTATTCGATGCCGGAACGACGACATTGGTTGGAGGTCAAGACATCCTGGCCGTTGCGGTCGAAAACACGACCGCGAGCACTTCACCAATTACGCTGATTGTTGCCGACAGCAGTACCGGTGACTCCGACGTCGTTCAGGACGTGGCCGGAGAGGCCGACCTGCGTGTCGTTCACGCATCACCCGATGCGGGACCGGTCGACGTACTCGCTGACGGCGCTGCGATAGTAGCGGGTGCCGTGTACACGAACGTCGCAACGATTCCGGATCTCCCTCCAGCAACCTACGACATCCAGATTACGGCGGCAGGCGACCCGACTACGGTGGCCTTCCAGGCGGACGTTGCACTTGATTCTGGCGGCGCCTACGACGCGATCGCACTCGGCTCCACGATGGCTATGCCGGGTGATGCCAACGAGTTCACAGTCCTGCTTACAGCAGATGATTATCGTCGGATTGCCACGGAAGCGAAGCTGCGCCTGATTCACGGCTCAGCATCTGCCGGCAACGTCGACATATACGTGGTTGAAGCAGGAACTGACATCACGACCGTGCCCGCGACGGCGGCAGGTGCAGGGCTTGGCGTTAACTCAGGATTTTTGTCGCTCTTCGAAGGTTCCTATGACATCGTGATTACCGTCGCTGGCGACGCCACTCTGGAGGCGCTCAGACTGAACGGTGTGGCGCTGGCGGCAGGTGGAGTTTACTCGGCCATTGCCATTGACGATCCGCTCATCATGGGTGCGTTCAGCATTATCCCGCTTGACGATCTGGCTCCGTAAGGAATCAGGAACAATTCGGATCGCGCCAGTCGCGATCTGCAGATTCAATCTGTAATCAAAAGGGCTCCGCGAGGGGCCCTTTTCTTTTGCTGCCAGTGACAGCTCCACAATCCGAATGCCACGTCGCAGAATCGAGAAGAGCGGAGAAACATCCACTAATGCTTTCTCGCGTGCCAATCCGCTCCGGAACTTATTCCAAACCAAATACGAACAGGGTGTTGCCACCTGTCGAGACCACCCGCTGCTTGCCGTCGACGGCGAATCCTATCGGCTTCATCCGCGCCGCCCCACCGGTCTGAAAGTCCCATAGAGGCTTGCCTGTGGCAGCATCCAGGGCAAACAAGTTGCCCTCGTTGCTGCCGCCCTCTAGCGATGACCTGGCGGTCGCTCAAGTCTGAGTAGCGAAGTAAATGAAGATGTATGCAGTCGTCGCTGACGTATCTCCATCAGAGCAGATCAGCGACGAAAAACACAGGTGCCGATGTGGAGTATTCGCAAATTTTAGGCCAAGAATGATGGGTGTCCCCAATTAAGCACCGCGAATTGCACATAGAATCGCTGACCTTGGAGAAAATATGAAAAAGAGCAAAATTGATAGATTACAACTTGCACATTGACGAGTATCTTTTTCAGGCGGGCATGCCCGAGAACATAATGCGAGACTATCAAAGAGCACTAGGTGTCACGATGAAAGTGCAGGATCCAGGCTGATTCTTGTACGCCGTTGCGCGAAAGGAAACAAATATGATCTCAGTGATAAAAAGGATTTTGAAGTGGTTCTTCATATCGTTATTGCTCACTGTCTCGATCTTCGCTGTGATTGTCCTCTATGAGAAAAACACACAGGATACAATCGATTTTGCGGGTATTTCCTATACCGATTGCTGGACAGACACTCTAGGCAAGGTCAACGCAATATGTGGATTGATGAGCGTTCCGATCTCCTACAACAACGAGAAAAGCGGTGCGCGCGCCTTTTCGTTCGCGATTTTGCCAGCACTCGAAAATTCTCCTCGAGCAATTGAGCGCCCGAAAGAGCCGATCGTTTTTTTAATCGGAGGACCGGGACCCGCAGGGACCTATTATGCGAATATCTTTTTGGAGGGTGGGTCAGGTTCCTTTTTAAGGAATGGACGCGAATTAATTCTGGTCGACTACCGCGGTACCGGTATGTCGGTGCCGTACGCCGGGTGCGAAATTCCCTCTGGCGTAGTCAGCGCACTGCGTTGTCTAAAAGCGATCCTGGTATCTGATTCCGATGAATTTCGCTCTGCTAACTTTGCGAAAGATGTGAACAATCTCATCAAGGTGTTGGGGCATGACGCAGTTATTCTCTACGGCGCTTCTTATGGCGCACGACTGGCGCTGACGATGATGCGCGATACCCCGGAGTACATTTCTCATGTCGTGCTCGATGGTGTGTTTCCCGTTGAGGTCAATGGTTTTACTCAAGGCCCTCGTTCATTGTTAGCCGGGCTGGCGCTGATCGCGAAGCGCTGCGAAATTGATCCGCTGTGTCATCAAAAACTGGGGCTAATCATTCCGAAGCTCGAAGCACTGGCGGTCAAATGGGAGCAACGAGAAGACAAGGACGTGCTGTTTTCATTTTTGGCTCAGTACAGTCATTTTCCGCTGGCGCCTCTTTTGGTCGACAAACTATCCGGACTGACCGCAGACGAAGCGGCAGAACTGTTGTTGAAGATTGCCAGCCTGGATGTTCCCGGTCGCCCAGAAAAAAATGACAATGAACGGTCGCTGTCAATCCCGCTAGCGCTTGGAGTCGTTTGTTCTGAAGAAGCCGCATTCATGAAAGAGCAGCCACTGGATTCCGAACGGCACGGGTTTTCACCCGGATTCGTGAACATGCTGTCCAATATATCCTCCGGAGCACCGTTTTCGCCGTCTCAAGCGGGGCTGATTTGTGGGGTGCTGGGAGTAGATGATGCGCCTGATATAGAACAAGAACCCGTAGAGAGTGATATTCCTACTCTATTGACCTCTGGCGGAATGGACTTACAAACTTCTTTTGAATGGGGGATTCTTGCCAGTGAGAATCTGAGCAACTCCCAACACCATATCGTGCCGTACAGCGATCATATGGTTATGTTCGACGAAGAAGATTGTGGTCGGAACTTGATTGCCCAATTCATTGCCGATCCAAAAAACGAACTAGATTTGAGTTGCTTGCGAGAATATCCCATCGAACCTTCGTTGGTGGAATCCGACAACATTTTTGACGACTTCAAAAAGTTCTTGTCTCCTGAATCTGGTCAATGATTCACTCGATTTTTCTCCCAAAGCCAAATCGCGGAAAGTCCACGCTAACCAACTACCTGGCCAGTAACCAGGTTGTGCGGAATTCCATTGCTCAGCAGATTTAGCAGCGAGATTACGTAATTGGACTGTCCCCAGCGCTAGTGTGAAAAATCCTGTAAAAGGCTGGCAGGAGAAATGTCCGTGCCGTTGACGTGATTAAGCCGCCTATTACTACTGCCACGGCGAACCCATCACGATGTATACGTACGTTCCTTCCGGCCCCTTGGCGACATCGAGACCGACCCGCATTCCCAGCCTCTTCGCCATCAGATAGCGAAAGCCGGCGCCATAAGCAGTGCGACTGGTTGCTGAATTAAGGTCAGAAAGGCTGTCTGCGGCCCGCCCCGCTCCGACAAAACCCAGAACCGTCCATCGTGGTCGAATGTCATAACCGCCGCGCAGCTCTGCGGTCGCTGCGGTAGCGCCCTGGTAGCGCATAGCCGGGATTCCTTGTATTTGCACGAATGGTTCGAGGTAAAAAGGAACGTCACCGCTGGTTGTGGTGCCATCAAGTCTCCAGGACAATGTGAATTTTTCGCCAATTTCAAAATACTGACGCAGTTTCCAGGTGTACTTCTCGAAGTGAAAGTCGCTGCCGATTGCTTCGCGATTGAACTCAGCCTGCAGCCTAAAACTGAGTCCGTTGCGCGGCGTAATCTGATAGTCAAGTTTTTCGTACAGGCCAACAGCAGATAATCCCGAAACTGTATTTTCCACCGTGGGTAATTCGATGGGTAAGCTGGTTTTGAAAGTGACATCCGATTTTAGAAATTGCCAGTCAGCACCCAGGAACCAGTCGCTGTCACCGACGCGAAAAAGAAATTCCTGATCGAGTATTGCGCCTTCAGCATTAAAGCGTATGCCATTTTCGAAAACCGGAAAGTCGCCACCGCCAAACCAGTCCAGGTTGATATTCGCGTAACCGCCAAATACGTTATAGCGGTAGTGGTCCTTACCCCAGTTTCGGAAATGACCGCCACCAACCATCCATGATTCGTTTCCGGTTACGGCCACAGCAACGGCAGAAACGTTGGGCAGTATAAAGCCACCATCGGCATCGGGTTTCATCTGATCGGCTTTGGGCTGATGAAAGAAGACACCCGCGGCACCGAGGCCGTTATCTACCGCTGGTTCAGTGATGATGATCGGTACTGGCAGGAAGCCGACGATATTGTCGAGAAGCCACTCGCTCATATCGATCATGCCGTCGTCGGGATCTTTGAACTGTGAGAGAAAGCTTTTCTTCTCAGGCTCGGTTTCTACCGCCTCTTCGTCACGCTCCTGCGCGGCCACGGAATTAATCGTGCAGATGATAAAAATCAGCGAGACAAGCAGGTTTAAATGTCGGGCATGCATGGTTCAAAAGCTCTCAGTTTCGTTTTGCGGTGAGTCGGTTCGACGGCCCGGAATTCTAATGGTTTCGAATGGCGAGGGCCACACTGATCTGCCGGTTGGTAATCAAGAATTACGGTCTCCGATCCGTCGCTATATTTATAATAATTGCTGCAAAAATACGGTCAGAGTACAAAATCCAGAATTTTCACTTTGACCCCGGATTCCTGGGAGGGTGGCGTATTTTTCGTTTCGAATGGCTGGCGGTATCCTGAGAACAAATACTGCGCTAGTCGCCGATATATCCGTCGGTAATCGCGTATACCAATTCGCTGCGGCATCGGTATAAAAACTTCGTATGATCAGAAAAACACGAATTGGTTTCGTGGCATTGCTCGCGGGCATTGCGATGCAGCCCTGTATCGCGGGTGAACCTCTGCCATTGTTTCAGGACGACGAGGTCGTTAGAGCTGTGCTGACGGCACCGATAGCGCAGGTCTATTCGCAGAAAAACAACGCCACCCGAATCTACCTGCCAGGGCAG
Source organism: uncultured Woeseiaceae bacterium (assembly GCA_964403695.1). Lineage (GTDB taxonomy): Bacteria > Pseudomonadota > Gammaproteobacteria > Steroidobacterales > Woeseiaceae > SZUA-117. The sequence goes on from CAYOHF010000099.1 coordinate 6,056, forward strand.
TTTTCGTACGTCGATGAAGCGGGCAACAACCAAAAACTCGATGTGTCGATTCGCACGCGCGGTAATTTCAGGCGCGAGCATTGCGATCGTGCACCACTCCGGCTGAACTTCAAGAAGAAACAGGTGGTTGGCACGCTATTCGACGGGCAAGACAAGCTCAAACTGGTTGCGCCGTGCTTCCGCGGCAGTGAATATCAGCGTTTGATCATTCTCGAATATCTCGCCTACAAATCGCTGGAAATACTCACCGATTACAGCTTCAAGACGCGACTAATCCGACTGGGCTATGTCGACAGCGACGAGAAGCTGAAACCGTGGACGTCACTGACGTTTGTCATCGAGGATGATTCTGATATGGCGAGTCGTCTGGAACTCGAACGCGCTCGTGTGACGTCCGTAAAATTCGCGGACCTGGATCGCGAGAAGGCGGCGCTGGCAGAGCTGTTTCAGCTGCTCATTGGCAACACCGATTATTCGGTGCTGAAGGGCGATGAGGAAAACAAGTGTTGCCACAATTCAGAGATTCTCATTGATAATGAGTCCGGCCTGAAAATCCCGGTGCCCTACGACTTCGACATGTCCGGGATGGTTGACGCGCCGTATGCCACGCCAGCGCAGCACTTGCCGATCGAAGCTGTTACGGATCGTTACTACCTTGGGCTATGTCATCCGCCTGGCATTGTGGAGGCAGAGATTGTGAAACTCCAGGGTAAGCAGGATGAAATTGTCGAGCTGTTCGAGCAATTTCCGTCCCTCCCCACGCTAACCAGGAATCACGCGTTGAAGTATATCAACGAATTCTATCGCATCCTTGAATCAGAGAAGCAGACCCGGAGCAAAATCTATGACCAGTGCCGCGGTCAGCATTTGCTTGACAAGATGACGAAGGCGGCTAAGGATTCGGCGTAACGGGGGAATTATGATCGCCTTTTTTCCGTAACTGTTTGTTGGCGGCCTTCGCTCGCTGTTTCTCCAACTTCCTTTGCACTACGTGTTGTGACTCAAGGCCATCGCCATACATACAGACCATGATGGCAGCGTAGTTGAAGAATACCGTCATGATGACTGCGACTTCAATCGATCGCACACCAGCGGCAATTCCCACGCCGATCGCGGACAGGATAAAAAGTGTGTCAAACGTGTCGCTAAGCGAGCGCCTGAAGCGAACTCCGGCGACGATTCCGGCGAGACTGAAGGCAAGTGCCAGACTATGCTGCACTATGGTGACAATGCCGGCAACGACCGCAGGAAGTACAAGGGCCGTGGTATCAATCGAATGGTCGTAAAAACTGTCCTCATGAATCGCCTTGTAGACCCAGGCCACCGGAAACATCAATATCAATGTGGCCACCATAGCGGTGAGCAGGGCAACCGAATCGCGCATCCATAATGGCGCGCGTTCGAGGCGGGCCTGGCTTGTTGCCGTCGCCAGGTCTTCGAGTTCATCGCCATCTGCACTGAGCAGCGCGTCCTCGAGCTCGAGCAGGTTGGACGTGCTATATCCCACCATATCGCCAACCCCGCCAACGGGCAGTTGCTCGACGACATCAGGATTTATGAATACAGCGAGTGCAATTGTCGCCGCGAGAATAGCGTAGTAGACAGTCACCTTAAGGAGCGTGCCGCGCAGGCTCCTTCTGTGTTTGGCAATCAGCGCAACGATGTGTGGTTCATGTTTCATAACAATTATTGTGCCGTCGCCCATCGACAAAGTTGTCGGTGCAAGTGGGTGGATTGCAAACCATTGCAATCTTTTCACTGTGTCGTGTATATACGTGTTTTCCCTGCCCATGCGCGCGCTGATGATTCGCTCGGAATCCGGGGGTCAGAGTAGAAGCCCTGGAGTTCATACTCTGACCCTGTTCTGGAGCTACTGCCGGCGAGCAACACAATCCGCGAGAGGGCGCTAGCAAATTCCGCTGGCGGCGTAAATTTTACGCCATCACGCTGGCATTTCTGTTGATGTGTTCCGCAGCCTGTTAATCATGACGGTTGTCGGTAACTTGCAATCAGCGCATTGCGGACTCTTTCGCCATACATGACAGCATCTTCACAGTCTTTGACGCCGAAAATCGCCGCAGGTGTAAAAGACTCTGTGTCGAGTGCAAAATCGAGTAAATCTTCCGCTGAAAGGGTTTTGCGGCCAGCGCGTTCGCTTAATTGAAAGCGGAGATCCTCCAGTCCATCGTATGCACGGTAAACAACTTCGGTGCAAACAATGCGATCGGAACTGAAGAAGTCGAAGTCGAAGTTGTACAGCTTGCCTTCATGCTGTAATGCGCGCTCGATCGCCTGGCGAATACTGTCCGGGCCAAGATTCGGCCGAAGAACGACGAACGTATCCACGGAAAGTGTATCGGTTAGCGGGCGTAATCGTACGCCGTCTTTTCGCGCTTCGAGGACACAGATGTCGTCTACCCATAGGCTATTTATGGCCGGATTCGTGTCTACGTTTGTCGTTTTATGCTGTGCCGGCGTTCCTATATAGAGCGCGGCATGCGGCCAGAAGCCGGGAATGAAGAGATTTGTTAGTGCCTTCGCGTGTCGGGTTACGATTACGTCACCGGGCTGCAGGAATTCTGCTATTGAAGCAAGAACGTCGTCGTTGACGCGCTTGTTGTCGAAATCGCAAAATTCCGATGCGGTTCTGCCCACGCCTTCCAAGACGCCGGCGAGAATATTGGTCACACTCACCGCACCGCGACGGCGCCATTTGTGCATTACGTAACTCCACGCACGCCTGAGGTGTCCAAGTTTGCTCGGATTCAGGGACGACTCCAGTTCACGAAGTTGCCGCGCAATAGATCCGACATACTTGTCCGTGCTCAGCAGCAAGAGTTTACGGCGGTTTTTCCTGCGGTATTTCATTGCATCGCGAATTGCGAATACATGTTTCTGGTCAACAAACGCAGAGAATATTGTCGTGTATTGCTTGCGGGGGATCCTGTATTCAGGAAAGGGTTCGTTCAGCTTGCGTTGAATAACGCTGTGATGCGCAACTTCGAATAACATCAAGCGGTCAATGCGGATGAGAAGACAGACTGCGGCGTAGCCAAGCAGAAAGTAATGTAATTCTTTTTGTTGCTCAACAGGGTTCGATGGCCCATCGAGTACAGTCAGAACTTCTTCAATTGCGGCCCACAAACTTTCCCGTACACTTAAAAAGCGTGCGAACCAGAATCCGATCGCTTCGTCTTCGGCCGGGCGAAATTCGCCACGTGCGACGATTTCGTCCAGTTGCGATTTGGTTGGTGCATCTTCTCGCAACTGAGATGCCGCCTCAATCAGGCCGCTAATGGTGTCGCTCAGTGTTTCCAGCACAATTGATCCCATCCCTTCAAACTGCACTCAGCGCTCAAGATGTCGAAAGCCTTCGAAGAACCAGTGACGAGTCGCGAGCACCATGGTTGTACCATGCCGTTCGCTCGCCGAAAGTTTTCGTTCATCCCAGGTGGTGTCGTCAAAGAGATCGCCCATTGCTTTTAGCTTTTCAATGAGCTGTATTTGACTCGTCCTGGAGAGCATGCCGTTTTTCACGATACGAATTGATTCGTCATCCTGAAAGTGATGACTAAAGAATTCCGATTGCACGCGGGTCCTGAAAAACTTTTCGATTGCACCATTCTTGCGCCAGCTGAAGTTATTGGCGACCAGTAAGCGTACCCGGTCACCGGGTTGAAGTTCGATGACTTTCATCCGATCCAGGTGGCGAAGATACTTCAGACCCGTTTCTGGCGTGATGTCGTACCGCTCAATTATTTCATCGAATGTCCAGTAGTTGACCAGGCAGTAGGTCATCAGCAGCAAGCGGAGGTCGGTCACTATCTCTCTTTCGTTGTCGGCCGATAGTTGTTCGATCTTCTGTTCCTGCGATTCGCTGATATTAACGAGATCGCCTATATCCAGTTCCATTACCGCGCAAACGTCGTCGAGTCGCCGCAGTGAAAAATTGCCGGTTGAGAACATGTGTTTGACTGCCGATTCGGACAGCTCGAGGCGTTGTGCGAGTCCGCTGTAGGTAATGCCGCGTACCTTCAATTGCCGCTTCAGGGTGTCAATGATTCGTGAGGATGTTGTCATAATGAATTCGAAAGTATCAAAAAGTTATACCGATAGTACTCATAATCTAACTTATCATGAAACAGTTGCGAAAGATTATACCAGCTCTTAGGCTCGTTTCTGCACTTTCCATTCGCAAGGAGTTGTCATGAGCCTGATTCGAAGAATATCTACCAGTATTACGTCCTCCGTTGATCGCGCCGTTAGCAAAGTTGAAAACCACGACGCAATCATTAATTCCGCGCTGCGCGATACGCAACAAGCCGCTGCCCGATCGAGGGTACGTCTGGAGCGCGTTCGTAAAGACGGACGAAGCCTCAAGACACGGCAAAGTGATTTGCAGCAAGCTGTGTCACGGTGGACAGATCGTGCGAAGAGTATCGCTGCCAACGATGAGCCCAAGGCGCTGGAATGTTTGCGCCGGCGCAAGGACTGCGAAGTGCAGTTGCAGAATCTGCACGACTCGATTGAGAAGCACGATGAACTCGAGGCCAAGATCGCTGATCAGGTCAAGAAGATCGAATCGCGCATTGGCGAGGTGTCACAGCAGCGCAACATGATGCGTTCGCGGCAATCGGTTGCCGATGCGATGCGCACCATCAACAATATTGAGGGCGTCTCCTACGGTGAGGTTGAGGACACGTTTGATCGTTGGGAAATCAATCTCGGTGAAACGGAAATTCTCACGGGCGCCTGTACGACGGGAGATCCGCTGGACTCGGCATTCCTGGCCGAGGAAGACACGGCGGAACTGCGTGCGGAACTCTCGGAGCTGCTGAATATCGATGAGGAGAAACCGTCATGAACCGTGAAACAGCAATGACATACGACCACGAGTTCGTCGACGACAACGGGCCCAAATTTGAGCCATCACGCTCGGGCTTCAGTGTCGAAGGTGTTATGCACTCGGTGCGCAAATTCGCCACGCTTTCAGAGGCGTTACGCGTGGTAGGTGCCGCGGTATTGCTCGCGTCGATGTCGGTATTCTTGTTGCAGGGATGGAATGATGGCAACGACATTCGTCGCTATCTCCTGCTATTAGCGCAGACAGGCTTGCTTACGGCAGCCGGATTCGCATTGAGCCACGGGTTGAAAGAAACCAAGGGCGCACGTATTTTCTTCGGGCTCTCGCTGGTATCGATTCCCGCCAACTTTACGATACTTGGCGCATTGCTGTACTCAGTATTCCAATGGGACGGTGGCTTAAGCACCTACCCGAGCTATGCAACCTGGCAGATCGAGGATATTGCCAACATAGGCATCACACTCGGTGGCGCCATGCTGGTGCTATTGCCGGTGACGTTGTTCTGCTTCGCTATTATGGCGCGGCATTCGGCTAAATTGCTGTCATTGCATTTCCTGCTGTTGAATGCGTTGTTGCTGTTGCCCATTCGTAACTCAATGGCGGCCGGTACGGTTGCACTGCTCGGTGTGTTTTACGCTTTGTACATCGTCGGCAAGCTGGCAGCTTCTGATCGCTCCCTGAAAACGGGAGAGGGCAAGTTTGCGCTGGCGACGCTGTTCATTCCGCTCGGCATCGTTCTATTCCGCAGCATGTATTTTTACCAGGTTGACAGCCTGATGGTCGCGATGGTTTCCATGGCGCTATTTCTGTTGGCCCGCCAGGCATCGCTGTTCCCGGACCGCGGTGAGCGTATCGCGCTGTTGCTGCAGGTGTTGTCTGTGCCGTTTGCACTGGTTGTAGCGCTGTCGTTGACCGATGCAATCGCCCCGACCCTGGCAGATGGACTAGCGGCACCGTTGTTCGCTTCAGCATACGCAGTGCTGGCGCTTGACGTGCTGCGTCGTACCGACAGCCGCAGGCTCGGAATACTGATCGGTGTGTCGATCAGCCTGTTCGTCGCATTGAGCTTTACGCTTAGCGTGGCGATGAATGCGAGTGCGCTGACGGCGCTCCTCAGCATGGTGGCCGGCGTGATGCTATTACTTTGGGGCCTTGCGGGAAGGAAACCATTCGCCTCATTTGCCGGGATAGTCACGTTGGTTGCAGGGGCCTGGTTCGGCTTCGACGATATTGTGCGCCTGATCATGAGCAGTAGCTGGATTGACCTCGCCATATTTGGTGCCAGCGCCATTGCACTTGGCTCGATCGTCGATCGGCATGGTGTCGCAATCAAACTGCGCCTGGTCAAGTGGTTCGATACTGTCGGTGAGCAAAAGGGAAAAATTTCGCTGGAAAATTAGCGAACGAGGAGGGTAAGTGCAGAACAGCCGCCGCGGTCAATCGACCGCGGCGGTTTTTTTTGTGACTTAACTCGGGCCGAACGCCGCGAGAACGGTTCGGGCAGTCTGCCAGTAAAAGTCATGAATCATTGCTGTCCCATAATGACGAGTTTCCTGGCCATGTTCTGAAAGATTGGCGCGATGTTTCGGTATTTTCGCGAGTTTGGGACATCGCCCGCTGGGCGGGCTCCTACAATGCTAAAGAGAATTGTAGGAGCCC
>CAYOHF010000100.1:0-12574 GCA_964403695.1 uncultured Woeseiaceae bacterium
TTTATAACGCTATGCCGGAAGCCGGGATCGATGCGCTTATTAGTTTCATGCGCGATTTTGAGAGCACCAACGAATAGAAAGGGTTACGATTCTGCCATGTTTAAAGTACTGACACTAAACAACATAGCCGTCGAGGGTTTGCGGCGCCTGCCACGTCAACATTATGAAACCGGTTCCCAGGTATCGGCACCGGACGCCGTAATCCTGCGCTCTTTTAATATGCATGATATGGACATTCCTGAGACTGTCATGGCGATTGGCAGGGCGGGCGCCGGTGTGAACAATATTCCGGTAGACGCGATGAGCGCGCGTGGCGTGCCGGTATTTAATGCGCCAGGCGCAAATGCCAACGCCGTCAAGGAATTGGCGGTTGCAGGTATGTTGATTGCAGCGAGAAATATATGTAACGGACGAGACTATGTGAAAAACCTCGACGTAACAGATGACGAACTCGGTGCTGCAGTAGAGGCAGGCAAAAAACAGTTTGTTGGTTTTGAGATGCCGGGGCGCACTCTGGGTGTTATCGGGCTCGGTGCGATCGGTGTGGAAATTGCCAACGTGGCGTTGTCGCTTGGTATGAAAGTTGTTGGCTTCGATCCGCAGATTACAGTGCGCCGGGCCTGGCAGCTTTCCTCAGGTGTGCAGCAAGTGGATACGCTTGACCGCCTTTTCAAGGAATCGGATTTCGTTACGGTCCATGTTCCATTGATTGATGCGACGCGCGGGATGATCAACGCCGAGCGGATTGCGCTGATGCGGGATGGCGGAGTTCTGATCAACTTTGCACGCGGCGGGATTGTCGATGACGCGGCTGCGCTTGCTGCTTTGGACAGCGGAAAATTGCATGCTTATGTCAGCGATTTTCCGACGCCGGCACTGATCGCTCACCCAAAAGTAACTGCATTGCCACACCTTGGTGCGTCGACAACGGAGGCGGAAGAGAACTGCGCCATCATGGTTGCGGAAAACGTCAAAGAATACCTGGAGAATGGCAACGTCCGTTTTTCCGTCAACTTCCCGGAAACGTTTATTCCGCGTAACGGCAAAAATAGAATTACGGTTGCCAATGCAAATGTACCGAACATGGTTGGCCAGATATCAACCTGCCTGGCAGGCGCCGGACTGAATATTGAAGACCTGCTAAACAAGTCTTTTGGCGGTCTGGCCTACACAATAGTTGACCTCGACGGGCCCGTGCCTGACGAAACAATTGCGACGTTACGCAATATTGAAGGCGTTCTGGCATTGCGTAATCTCGGCAAACCGATATCCTAGCCAGGGACTATTCATAATTGCGCTCGCGACCTTGCTTGATCTTTGTTTGCACAATCATCGCGGCGTTTCATAAATAGACCAGGACAGATTGAGACGCACATAAATAGTGGGTGTAGGATTGGCCAAAGAAACAAAAAAAGATGCATCACCTATAGACCTTGTGGCTATTCGCAAGCGTATTGATGAGGTTGATTGCCAGATTCAGGCGCTGATAAACGAGCGTGCGCGGTTTGCACAGGCCGTCGGTGTATCGAAAGGGCCAATGGCTGGAGCGGTGGACTATTACCGTCCTGAACGTGAGGCGGAAGTGTTGCGTGCGGTCCTGGAAAGAAACGAAGGACCATTACGCGACGAAGAAATGTTGCGCCTCTTTCGTGAAATTATGTCAGCGTGCCTCGCACAGCAGGAGCCACTAAAGGTAGGTTATCTCGGTCCCGAGGGTACCTTCACGCAGACGGCCGTTTACAAACATTTCGGTCATTCAGTACGCGGCTTGCCGTATTCCACTATCGATGAAGTTTTCCAGGAAGTGGAAAGCGGCGCTGCAGATTTCGGTGTCGTGCCGATCGAGAATTCAACGGAGGGAACTGTCAATCACACACTTGACATGTTCCTGACCTCGCCGTTAAAGATTGGTGGCGAAATAGAAATGCGGATCGAACAAAACCTGCTCGGTCGCCTGTCAGGTTTGGAGGCAATCGATCGCATCTGTGCACACGAGCAGTCACTGGCACAGTGTCGCGGTTGGTTACGTGAATATTTGCCACACGTCGAACTGATCGGCGTTGCCAGCAATGCTACCGGTGCCAGGAGAGCGCGTGACGAGGCGGGTACGGCCGCGATCGGTGGTGATGCAGCAGCCGAAGTGTATGACCTGAACGTAATGGTCAACAACATCGAAGATCGCTCGGATAATTCGACGCGCTTTCTTGTTATCGGCAGGGAACTGCTGACTGCAAGCGGCAAAGACAAATCGACGATTCTCGTTTCGACGTCGGGAACGGGCGGTGCCGGCATCCTGCATACTTTGTTGCAACCTTTTGCAGCCAACGGTGTGAGCATGACCCGTATTGAGTCGCGGCCGTCACGCCGCAAGAACTGGGACTACGTGTTCTTTATAGACCTCGAAGGCCATGCCGAAGAGTCTCCACTAAAGGAAGCGCTGGTCGAGCTGGAAAAAAACAGCTCGTTGTTTCGCCTCGTTGGCGCTTATCCCAAAGCGATTAACTAACCTGGACTATTCATGAATGCGCCATGCCCTTGCTTGATCATTGTCCACACTCGGGATTTTTCTCTCTCGGGAATATACCCTGGTATTCCGCGCGATCGGAAAATCCCGAGTGCGGACAATGCTCTGTGCAATCATCGTGACGATTCATGAATAGTCCGGGCTAGCCGGTCCTCCGGCCCCCCTATGCATTTTGTCGTTGAACCCTCCGCACTGGCAAGCGGCGCAGTTTCCGTACCCGGCGATAAATCAATATCCCATCGCGCATTAATACTGGGTGGGATCGCGGACGGTCGCACCGACATCAGCGGTTTCTTACCGGGTGAAGACTGTCTTGCAACACTGGCGGCGTTACGGTCTATGGGCGTGAGTATCGATCGTGTCAGTGATACCCGGGTTAGCGTCGATGGTTGTGGTAGTGATGGCTTGCATGTGCCGCCCGGGCCGCTGGATATGGGTAACTCCGGAACTGCGATGCGACTTTTTGCAGGTCTGTTAAGCGGCCAGTCATTTTCATCGAAACTGATTGGCGATGCGTCACTGAGCCAGCGACCAATGAATCGGATCATAGATCCATTGACGTCGATGGGCGCGCAGATCGATTCATCAGACGGTAAACCGCCACTACTAATAAGCGGGGAACGTAAGTTGTCCGGTGTTGTTTACCAGCTGCCAGTTGCCAGCGCACAGGTGAAATCTGCGATCCTGCTGGCGGGGCTATTTGCTGAGGGCGAGATAACTGTTATCGAACCGGCAACTACCCGGGATCATACCGAGCGCATGCTACGTGCAATGGGTGTCGACATCAGGACTGGAGAGACGCAGATTGTCATGCCTGGCGGGCAACGCCTGACCGGTGCGAAGGTCAATGTACCGGCCGATTTGTCTTCAGCTGCATTCATTATTCTGGCGTCAGCCATCGCAAGCGACTGCGAGGTTACGCTGGTGGGCGTGGGCGTTAATCCAACACGCACTGGTGTTATCAACATTCTGCGCTCAATGGGCGCTGATATAAGTCTCGATAATGTAAGGCTGTTCGGTGAGGAGCCGGTAGCGGATATCGTCGTGCGCTCGTCGGAGCTGCATGGTATCGATGTCGATCCAGCCATGGTCTCGTTGGCAATTGACGAGTTCCCGATTCTCTTTATTGCCGCAGCGATGGCAAAAGGTAAAACCTCGTTTTCCGGCATTGGTGAGCTCCGCGTTAAAGAGAGCGACCGAATCGCAACGATGGCACAAGGGCTGCGGATCCTCGGAATCGACGTGGATGAGACCGATGACGGCGCGGTGGTCCATGGCGGTGTGATATCGGGAGGTAGTGTCAAAAGTCACGGCGACCACCGCATCGCAATGTCATTTGCGGTGGCGGCGACCAGGGCTGGATGGCCCGTTCGCATTGAGGACACTGCCGCCGTGGATACTTCCTTTCCAGGCTTTGTCGACTGCCTGAGGTCTCTCGGGGTCGGTATCAATAGCTTTGTGGACGACGAAATCGGCGTTTCAGTATGAGCCCGGATTCGAATGATATCCCCGTAATCGCGATAGACGGGCCAAGCGGGTCCGGCAAAGGCACGATTTCCCGCCAGGTTGCACTGGCGCTTGGCTGGCACTTGCTGGACAGCGGCGCGCTGTACAGGTTGGTTGCCGTTGCAGCTAAAGAATCGGGTAAGAGCAACGCATCTGAGGATGAACTAGCGGCGATTGCGGCGAGCCTGGAGGTCGGTTTTGGCACAGATGAGGGCGGTTCCGAGCAAATCTGGCTCGCGGGCGAGGAAGTCAGCGCCAGGGTCAGAGCAGAGGAATGCGGCCTGATGGCCTCGAAAATAGCCGCTTTGCCGACGGTCCGAACCGCGCTTTTGGAGCTGCAGCGGGGCTTTCGCAAGGCGCCTGGCCTGGTGGCGGACGGCAGGGATATGGGCAGCATGGTTTTCCCCGATTCCAGGCTGAAAGTATTCCTCACAGCAAGTGCCAATGAGCGCGCGAAAAGGCGCCATAAGCAGTTGAAAGACAAGGGTATTGATGTTAGCCTGCCGGCCCTTTCGCGGGACATTGAAGATCGTGACAGACGGGATTCCGAAAGATCGGTTGCCCCGTTACGACCCGCTGATGACGCCCGAATGCTGGACTCCAGCGAATTGACGATCGATGCGGTAACTCAAACGATCCTGGAATGGGCAAGCGAAAGCTAGGTTTTTGTACTTGTGTGAGTCAGAAAGGATGCTCTGATTCTTTTTTTATAACCATCCGCCAAACGGTATTGGTGAGATGATTGGGTGAGAGTCTTACGATTCTCTTGGTTTAAATCTAATGTCTGAAAGTTTTGCTGAGTTATTTGAAGAAAGTTTTGCCAGTCAACAATTAAAATCCGGTGCCATCATCACAGGCATAGTTGTCGCGGTAAATGACGATGTAGTTATGATAAGTGCGGGTCTCAAATCTGAGGCCGTAATCCCAATCGAACAGTTCCAGAACGAGCAGGGTGAATCTAACGTTTCTGTCGGAGACGAATTCGAGGTTGCTCTCGATGCCGTTGAAGATGGTTTCGGCGAGACCAAACTCTCTCGTGAGAAAGCAGTTCGTGCGCGCACCTGGATCGAACTTGAAAAATCGTTTGAGAAGAGTGAGGTTGTCACCGGCATCATTAACGGCCGTGTGAAAGGTGGTTTCACCGTCGAGATCGACAACGTTCGGGCGTTCCTGCCTGGTTCGCTGGTTGATGTGCGACCGGTACGTGACCCTGCCTATCTGGAGGGCAAGACCCTCGAATTCAAAGTTATCAAGCTTGATCAGCGTCGCAATAACGTCGTTGTTTCAAGGCGTGCGGTTGTTGAGCAGGAATACAGCGCCGAGCGTGAGCAGTTGCTGGAGAGTCTGCAAGAGGGCAAGACCGTCAAGGGAATCGTCAAAAATCTTACCGATTACGGCGCATTTGTTGACCTTGGTGGAATTGACGGTCTATTGCACATAACTGACATGGCCTGGAAGCGCGTTAAGCATCCTTCCGAGGTTGTTAATGTTGGTGAAGAAATCGACGTCAAAATCTTGAAGTTTGATCGTGAGCGACAGCGCGTTTCTTTGGGTATCAAGCAGCTTGGTGATGATCCCTGGCATGATCTGGCACGGCGTTATCCGCCACAATCCAGATTGTTCGGCAAGATCACCAACATTGCTGATTACGGTTGCTTTGTTGAAATCGAAGAAGGTGTTGAAGGCCTGGTGCATGTATCCGAGATGGATTGGACGAATAAAAACGTCAATCCTGCCAAGGTTGTGCAGATTGGAGAAGAAGTTGAAGTTCTGGTCATCGAGATCGATGAAGAACGTCGACGTATTTCTCTTGGCATCAAACAGTGCAAATCGAATCCATGGGCGGAGTTCTCCACGACAGTAAATCGTGGCGACAAAGTCAGCGGTCAGATCAAGTCGATTACCGATTTTGGTATTTTCATTGGACTGGACGGCGGCATCGACGGACTCGTTCATCTCTCCGACATTTCGTGGGAAGTCCCGGGTGAAGAGGCGGTTCACAACTACGCCAAGGGTCAGGAAATTGAGGCGTGTGTGCTGGCGATTGATTCCGAGCGCGAAAGAATTTCGCTGGGCATCAAGCAGATGGACAAAGATCCGTTTTCAGGCTGGCTTGCTGAGCATCCGAAAAACACGGTGGTCAAGGGACTGGTTACCGAGGTTGATGCGCGTGGCGCAACGGTAGATCTCGGCGACGGTGTTTTTGGCTCGCTGCGAGCTTCCGAGCTGGCGATGGGTCGTGTGGAAGATGCACGAACGATGATCAAGATTGGCGATGAAGTTGAGGCGAAATTCACCAATGTTGACCGCAAAAACCGCACGGTTGCGCTGTCTATCAAGGCGAAGGAAGTGCACGAGGAAGCAGAGGCGCTTAGCAGCTACAAGTCTGAAACAGCTGCTTCCTCAACTGGAACTACACTTGGCGAGCTTTTGAAGGAAAAGATGTCCGGTGGGACAAAATAGAAAAAAAAGTGGCCCGGGCCTCGCGGTCCGGGCTATATTTCCTTTATAATCGGTAGCTTAGCCGTACAACATTCATAATAATAAGCGAAGTGCGTTATGACAAAATCAGAACTCATTGAATTGATCGCCAGAAAGCAGAAACACCTGCCGGCGAAAGACGTTGAGCTTGCAGTCAAACACCTGTTGGATTTGATGAGCGATTCGCTCGCCAAGGGTGAACGCGTTGAAATTAGGGGCTTTGGCAGCTTTTCGCTGCACTATCGGCCGCCCCGAATCGGCAGGAATCCGAAAACCGGTGAGGCGGTAGCGCTTTCCGGAAAATATGTTCCGCATTTCAAACCAGGCAAAGATCTGCGAGAAAGAGTGAACACCAGCCGCGATTTTCCCATTAAGAGCTAGAATATTTTCTGCCGTGACGCTGACCACAGGGCATTTTTTCGTGCCCGCTTACCATATTCCAGAGAAAGCAATACACTGTGCGTGTTTTCGGATGGGCGATTGGCCTGAATGTAGTGGAGTTGGCAAATGCTGAAAAGAATTGGCATCGGCGTCCTGATCGTAGCGATCTTCGTCTTAATGCTCTGGTTTACCAGTAATAATCCAGGTGTGGTTGAGATTGACCTGGCGTTTGGTGTCGTTCAGCCGTCGATTCCGCTGGCCTTTTCGGTCACATTCGTTATTGGCTGGGCATTTGGCTTGTTGTGCACCAGCTTTTTCATGTTCCGTATTGTCAACGAGCGCCGCCGATTGCGCCGTGCGCTCAGGAATACGGAGTCCGAGATTTCAAGCCTACGGAACCTGCCGCTAGCCGATGCCGACTGAATCAACATTTCTGCTTGCAGGCCTGTTCCTGTTGCTGGCGGCAGCCGGTTGGGCGCTTGGCCGTTTCGGTGAAAGAGAAGAAGACGAGGCCGCACCACCGCCACTGAATATCGACTATTTGAAGGGCCTGAATTTCCTTCTGAATGAACAAACGGATCAGGCGCTCGAGCATTTTATGAAAATGGTGCGGGTTGACGACAAGACTATTGAAACTCACTTTGCATTAGGTAGCCTGTTTCGCCGTCGCGGTGAAATCGATCGTGCAATTCGCATCCATCAGAACATCATTGCGCGCCCGGACCTCGCTGCGGAGCAGCGCGACCAGGCATTGTTCTCGCTTGCGAAAGACTATCTTCGCGCAGGATTGCTTGATCGTGCGGAGAATCTGTTTGTTCGCTTGTCCCAGGGTTCTCGCTACCAGGTGGAGGCGCTGGAGCAGTTGTGCCGGATCTATGAGCTGGAGCGTGAGTGGGAAAGGGCAATCGATGCCGGGAAAAAGCTGGAGGTGCTCAGTGGTGAGTCGCTGGCACTGCAAATCGCACATTATTATTGCGAGCTAGCAGAACAGGCGGTGACGAAGAAGGATTATGGCGCTGCCCGCGCTTACGTAAAAAAGGCACAAAGTGGCCGGCCGCGTACGCTTCGCGGCGCATTGACGCGAGCGGATATCGCCCGGGATACTGAAGACAACAAAACTGCGCTGCGTCTATATCATCGCATTGTCGATGAAAACAGCTATTTGGTATCAGAGGCGTTGCCAAAGCTTGTAGAAATTCATGCGCGTGATAATTCGACGGATCAACTTGAGAAAAGCCTCACGACTTTGTTTGATAAGCATCCGGAAATGAAAAAAGAGGTCGCCTATACAGCGATCGTCAATGATATTGGCGGCATAAAAGTAATCGATGACTGTGTCGAAGAATATATGCTGAATGAACCGACATTGACTGATTTCATTGACCTGCAAACACTTGATGATGGCAATGTTGATGATCGCCGCACGGCTCTGACCAAAGTACGGACGGCACTTAGCAAACTGGCCTCAACAACGCCCAGGTATCAATGTAATGAATGCGGATTCTCGAGCCAGCGCCTGCTGTGGCAGTGTCCGAGTTGCAAAAATTGGGAAGCGCAGCGACCGTTTACCAGTGTTCGTTTCGATTCTGTACTGCAACGCAGCTCGAAAGTTAATTAGCGATCTGCCGGGCCTTTCAGCCCATTTCACGACAAACTCCTGATTTTCGCCTGCGGCTCATCGGTCGCCGTCGCCGTAAGCTCCGTTGTGTGCGATTGAGAAGTTAACAACACTGATAAGGAGTTTCAGATGAAAAAAATTAGACAGACACTGGCAGCATTGTTGATCGTCATGGTTGGGCCGATTGTTGCAACAGCGGGTCCCGTTAACGTCAATACTGCCGATGCAGAAACCATTTCGGCGGAGCTGAAAGGGGTCGGCATTACCAAAGCGCTCGCGATCGTGGAATTTCGCAAGGCTAACGGGCCATTCAAGGACCCGGAGGAGTTAGCCTTGGTCAAGGGCATAGGCGAGCGAACAGTCGAGCTTAATCGTGAATTCATTCTTCTGAATTCGACAGCAAACCAGTCTAAATAGGACGTAGATTGTTCTATAGTCCCGCGAGCTGCGCCAGGTTGACCTGGCGCAGCTCCGCACAGTCAAGCAGTTCACATTCAGTGTTGTGACGGGTGACGTGCCCATTGCAGGCCGAATTTGGCTATGATTCGGCATCTTTAATGAGAGCCGGAGACTGATCTTGTATCCAACTGTCCGATCCGCTGTATTTCCTGTCGCGGGGCGCGGAACCCGTTTTTTGCCTGCAACCAAGGCAAGCCCGAAGGAAATGCTACCCATAGTAGACAAGCCACTTATTCAGTACGCCGTCGAAGAAGCAATATCGGCGGGTGCTACGAAGCTGGTATTCGTGACCGGTAGTTCGAAACGAGCAATTGAGGATCATTTTGATACAGATGCGGAACTCGAGCGCGCGCTGGCCGAATCAGGCAAAACAGCATTACTGGACTGCATAAAAGACATCGTGCCGAAAGGGGTTTCCTGCATCTACATTAGACAGGGTGAGCCACTCGGGCTTGGACATGCTGTTCTGTGCGCAAGACCAGCAGTGGGAGACGAACCATTTTTCGTCCACCTGGCTGATGATCTAATCGCCGGTGAGCCGTCATGCCTGAAGCAAATGGCTGACGAGTATCAGAATCACGGCTCGAGCGTTGTTGCCGTTGAGGAAGTCCCGCACGAAACAACGTCGAGCTACGGCATCGTTGCCGTTGCCGCGTCAGACGCAGGGCAGCGGATGACGAAAATAGTCGAGAAACCGAAACCGGAAGACGCGCCGTCGAATCTTGCCGTCGTCGGACGTTACCTGCTCGCACCGCAAATTTTCGACAAGCTTGAGAAAACCGGTCGGGGCGCTGGTGGCGAGATTCAGCTGACAGATGCAATAGCAGATATGCTGGATGACGCAGCGGTGTATGCCTACCCGTTTAGCGGCGAACGTTACGATTGCGGCAACAAGCTTGGTTATCTGCAAGCGACAGTCGCGTACGGCCTGGCACACGATGAGGTTGGCAAGTCATTCGATGAGTATCTGCGAAACACACTGAGGAAATAGTGAAAGCAACAACCCTGCTTATTTTGCTGCTTGTTTCTCTCGCTAGTCCCGTAGTCGCGGATGATAGTACCGAATCGAGGGATTCGGCAGAGTCTGCAATTCGTGATGTCCGCGAAAAGTTTAACCAGGCCATCAAGAGCAAGAATGTTGATGCCATCAAACCCCTGTTCGCGCCGAATTATCACATCGTGACCGGGCGTAGTGCCCAGTACCATGGCGCGGAAAACGAATACCAGAACTGGAAGACGTTGTTTGCGGATGACCCCTCTTTCATATGCGACCGCAAGCCACGCGAGATTCGTACGAACCCGGATTGGGGCCTCGCCGAAGAACTCGGCAATTGGCGTTGCAATTACACGGTGGACGGCAAGAAAATAAATGCGTCCGGAGTCTACGCCGCCAAATGGCAACGAGCCGAAAACGGTGCCTGGTTATTACAGTCAGAAGTCTTCACGACCATGACCTGCAACGGCAGCGAAAGCGGTTGCAAACGGCCGGACCCTTTCTAAGTCGGGAGGTTTTTGCCGGCTAGGCCTGCAGTCTCGAGTCGCGCCGGCGGTCCGATTCCGCCAGAACTTTCTTGCGGACGCGAAGATTCAGCGGCGTGATTTCCAGCAATTCATCATCATCCAGAAATTCAAGCGCCTGCTCGAGCGAGAAGCGAATCGGTGGTGTCAAAACAATGTTCTCATCATTGCCCGCAGCGCGAATATTGTTTAACTGCTTCGCCTTGGTCGGATTGACAACCATGTCGCTCTGACGGCTGTTGATGCCGACGATCATTCCCTCGTATACGTCTGTGGCATGGCCGATCATAAGCTTGCCACGTTCCTGTAGATTGAAGAGCGCATACGCCAGTGCCTTACCCGGAACCATGGAAACCATGACACCATTGCTGCGCTGACCGAGCGTTTCCGGGACATATTGATCGTATTTGTCCAGTATGTGATACATCAGTCCCGTGCCTGAGGTGGCGGTCAGAAATTCGGTACGGAAACCGATCAGGCCCCGAGTGGGAATTCGGTAATCAAGCCGCACGCGGCCTTTGCCATCCGGCAACATCGCCTGCAGGTCACCCTTGCGATCCGCGAGTCGGGTCATTACCCCACCTTGATACTCTTCCTCGAAATCAACAGTGAGTTGCTCCCAGGGCTCGAGCCTGATGCCGTCCTTTTCATGAATGATGACCTCGGGGCGGGAAACAGCGAGTTCGAAGCCTTCGCGGCGCATGGTCTCGATTAGCACTGAGAGATGCAGTTCGCCGCGACCGGAGACGCGAAACTTGTCCGGATCATCGGTAGCTTCAACTCTCAGGGCAACGTTATGTTTGAGTTCCTGGTCAAGGCGTTCACGAATCTGGCGGCTCGTCAGAAATTTGCCATCCTGTCCTGCGAATGGAGATTTGTTGACCTGAAAAGTCATACTGATGGTCGGCTCATCGATAGTCAGTGCCGGCAAGCCCTCAGGATGATCTCTCGGGCAGATCGTGTCAGAAATCGAGAGCTTGTCGATGCCGCTGAATACGATGATATCGCCCGCACTGGCTAGCGGTATTTTCTTTCGCTCAAGACCCTCGAATCCGTATAACTCGAGGACCCTGGCATGTCGTACAGAACCGTCCGCACCGACGATACTGACCGGCGTATTGGTCTCGATTTTTCCACGCTGTACCCGACCTATACCCAGAGTCCCGACATAAGAGTCATAATCCAGGCTTGAAACCTGCAACTGCAAGGGGCCGGACTCATCAACATCAGGCGGTGAAACATGCTCGATGATCGCTTCGATAAGCGGAGTCATATTGCCGTCACGGCTCTTGGAGTCGGTACTGGCATAGCCCTGTAGCGCCGAGGCGTAGATCACTGGAAAATCCAGCTGCTCATCAGTCGCTCCAAGGCGGTCAAACATATCAAAAGTCTGGTCCAGTACCCAGTCGGGACGTGCACCGTCACGGTCAATCTTGTTGATCACAACAACCGGTCGCAATCCCTGTGCAAAGGCCTTTTGCGTGACAAAACGGGTTTGTGGCATCGGTCCATCAACGGCATCGACCAGCAGGAGCACGCTGTCTACCATCGATAGTACGCGCTCAACTTCACCACCAAAGTCGGCATGTCCCGGTGTATCAACGATATTGATCCGGTAATCCTGCCATTTTATGGACGTATTCTTTGCCAGAATTGTAATGCCACGCTCACGTTCGAGGTCACTGGAATCCATCACTCGTTCGGGCACAGCCGCGCGTTCTCCGAGCGTCCCGGATTGTTGCAGCAGCTGGTCGACCAGCGTGGTCTTGCCATGATCGACATGGGCGATGATGGCGATGTTACGAAGTCGCTCTATCTTGGACATTGGGTTTTCTGGGGGTAAGTCGAAGTGGCGCGGATTATAGATTCGGTAGAACGTAAATGATATGCCTACCCGTATAAACAAAGGGAAAAGCCGAAATTCGCCATTGAGGCCCTGGTCCCGCTGCAGTAGTTCATTTTATCGACGTTGGCGATCACTGCTGTCCTATAAACGCAAAATCGGTGCCCGGATAAAGCGTCAAGTTGACTCGAATAGCCCGCAATCGCCCGTGCCGATAGACAGATCGTGGCGACTTTTAATCGAT
>CAYOHF010000101.1:0-12247 GCA_964403695.1 uncultured Woeseiaceae bacterium
TGGCCGGGCAATGTGAGAGAGCTGTCACACACGATTGAGCGCGCACTGATCCTCAATGAGCACGAAGAGCTTGATGAAAGTGACTTTCAGTTTACACCGGCAGTGGCGTCGGCGGCTTCGGCCTCGCTTGATCTTGAAGAAAACGAACGCCGTATGGTGACGCAGGCACTCGAGCAAGCTGGCGGTAACATATCCCATGCTGCGGCAACACTCGGCATTACTCGTGCTGCACTCTATCGTCGTATCGAGAAGTTCAAGCTGTGAGAAACCGATACCGGGCACGGTTTCGTTTCTTAACGATCATTCAGGTGATGCTGCTCGTCGCCAGTATTACCTTACTTGCCTGGGCGATTATCGCGACCGAACATTTTGCCGTGCCGGCAGTCATCGCAATTGTTGTGTTATTGCAGGTTGTACGTTTGCTGCACTACGTTGAATCACACGTCGATACTCTGGAAGAATTTTTCACGGCAGTGAATTACGAAGACTTTACGCGGCGCTTTGTTGAAGACGATGTCGACGTTGAGCTAAAAGGCGCATTCAACAGGATTATTCGGAAATTTCAGAACGCCCGTGCCGAACGGGATGTGCAGGCGGGCTACCTGGAAACCGTCGTTCGACATGTGCCGGTGCCGTTCATTGCGGTGCAATCAGATGGTTCCCTGAGCCTTGTCAACAATCCCGCACGTCGGCTGACGGGGATGCCGGCACTACACCATATCGACCAGCTTGCAGAGCTGGATCCACAGTTGCCGGCATTGATGCGCAACATTGAACCAGGGCAACAACAGCTGCTGCAGACCAAGCTGCGCGAAGTGCCGGCCGAACTGCGTATTTCAGTGTCAGAGATTCGCATGTCCGGTGATGTCGAACGGCTCTATTCGATTGAGAACCTGTCCGGCGAGCTGACCGCACGAGAAGCCAGCGCCTGGCGGAACCTGATCCGCGTTTTGACACACGAAATCATGAACACCTTGACGCCGGTAACGTCTCTCGCGCAAACGGCAACCACGTTGCTGGATGATCCAGCTGCGGCGGAGGACATCCGTGAAGCCGTTACCACCATCGCCAGGCGTAGTGAAGGCCTGATGAAATTTGTGGCTCGCTATCGTGAGTTATTGAAGGTTCCACAACCGGACATTGGTACTGTTTCCGTGGCCGAGGCGCTGCAGAACGTTGGCACCCTTTTGAGCGACGAGTTGCAGTCGTTAAGTTTTGCGATTGACGTCGTGCCACCGTCACTTGAAGTTCAGGCAGATTCACAATTACTGGATCAGATATTGCTAAATCTGGTTCGCAACGCGATCGATGCCATGCACGAAACGGATTCGCCGCATCTCGCCCTCAGTGGCCAGCTGGATTACGGTCGGGTCGTGATTAAAGTGACTGATAATGGTCCCGGAATCGCCGATGATCTGATCGAGCAGATATTTGTGCCATTTTTTACGACCAAGCGTGATGGCAGCGGCATTGGCCTAAGCCTGTGCCGGCAGATCATGACGACGCATGGTGGCGATATTGTCATGAATAGCGATGCCGGTGGCACTGCTGTAAGCCTTGTATTTTGATTGAGACGAATATTCGCAGATGAGTTTCTATACGCTTGCAAACAGATTGATCGCGTTACTTGCGCTCGTCACGCTGACGAGTGGCGCGTCGGCGGAATTACTCTTCGATAGCAGTGACACGCTACCTGTGATTATTGAAGCGCCAATGCGGCAGCTGGTTCAAAAACGCGAACGTAAACCCGAGTTTGATGGCGTTCTTCGTTACCAGGATGAATCAGGAAACGAGCAGGTGTTAGCGGTGAAAATTGCGACTCGCGGAAACTCGCGACTTGAAACCTGTGATTTTCCACCGCTACGATTGATTGTCGATACCGGGCAGGCCGAAGGCACTATATTTTCGGACCAGCACAAGCTCAAAGTGGTGACGCAGTGTGAGCGGAGCAGCTATGGTAAAGACTGGTTGCTTTTGGAGCTTGGAATTTATCGCGCCTACAATGTTATTACGGATTTTTCATATCGCGTGCGCCGCTTGCAGGTTACCTATCAGGATATTGACTCAGAACGCTGGAAGCGGACGCAGCCCGCGTTTATTATCGAATCTACCGGCGCGGTTGCTGAGCGCCTGCAACGCAAATCAATCAGGCCGCCAAGCGTTAATGTCGAACAGTATTCGCTGGAGGAATCTGCCCATAACCTGCTTTTTCAATACCTCATTGGCAATACAGATTTCGCGATAAAGCGTGGCTCGTCAGGCGAGGGCTGCTGCCACAACGGGCGTGTGCTTGCGACTCCCGGCAGGCAGGATGATTGGGTCGTTTTACCCTATGATTTCGACCAGGCCGGTCTCATCAATACTAAATATGCGTTGCCAAGTAAGCAATTTTCGATAAGCAGGGTTGTAACACGTTTGTACCGGGGTTTTTGTTCGCACAATGACGCGCTCAGGGATTCGATCACATTGTTCAATGAGCGACGCGACGACATTACTGCCGCGTTGATATCGCCGGAACTCAACAAAAAGAAGTTCGAACGCGCACATGCGTATGTTGATAAGTTCTACGAAGTCATTAACGATCCGGATCAGCTCTATGACGAGATACTGAACAAATGCCGGGGTCCTCGGTCAGTTCCTGTACGTAAAACGAATGTAGCGGGTTCGGAATAGGCGCAGCCAGGAGGCTGGATGATGTAAGTCATCCCTATTCGCGGCATCTTCACTTTTGCGAGCTTCTCAATTCTGTGACCAGGCACACTACTTGAGACAGCCGCTCCCACGGTTTGCTACGGGCGCCGTGGGAGCGGCTTTAGCCGCGAATAGACAACGAACGCAAACCGTCTCTTGGTAGAATTAGGCAGGTTAGAATGCTTTGTGGCGCGCATCATGCGTAGCCTGACTTACGGAGTAAAGTGAATGATCAAACACATCTATCGCGTAGTGGCCGGCCTGGCCTTGGCTGCCAGCTGTACGACCGCCAGCGCAGAGAGATTGATCGCTGAGTTTAATGGCAGCGGTAACAGTACGACTGCGACATTCATTGTTAACGGACCGTGGATACTGGACTGGCGACTAAACAGCGAATTCAACAAAATGATTTCGTTCGACCTGGATCTCCTGGACGGCAATACAGGCGTGCTCAAAGGAAGCGTACTGGTGAGAAAGTCACTCGGTGAAGGCCTTGAAGATGGCGTGCGGCTCTTCAATCAGGGTGGAAAATTCCGTTTTCGCGTCAATGGCTCTCTCGTTCAATGGTATTTTAAAGTCAAACAACTGACACCGGCCGAAGCCGAGCTTTATACCCCCCGAGACTAATGCTCGCTTTCACTATTGTATTTCGGGCCGAAGGGATTCGGAGTATGATTTCGCATCAAAGCAACTCGTCGAAGCCTGGGTTGCGTAAAACAACATTTCTGCCTGGGGAGATCGCCATGAAACGCTTGTTGGCCACCATTTGTATTGTTCTGTTCTCATATTCAGTTGCCGCTGATGAGATGGATGGCGTCGGTGATATCACCTTCCCAACTTCCGGATCGCCAGAAGCACAGGAACATTTCCTGCGCGGCGTCGCCACCTTGCACAGCTTTGGCTGGAAGCAGGCCAGGACCGAGTTTCAGCAAGCGCAGGAAATCGACCCTGACTTTGCAATGGCATATTGGGGTGAGTCATTAACTTACAACCATCCGCTTATTGGGGAGTGGGATCTCGATACACCGAAAATTGTACTCGGCAAGCTTGGTGAAACTACCGATGCGCGCCTGGCCAAGGCGCCGACAGCCAGGGAGAGAGGTTTTCTGGTTGCGGTTGACGCATTGTTTTTCGGCGATGGTGATACCAGGGCAAGACGTATTGCGTACATGAACGCGATGGACTCGCTTCACCAGCGTTATCCCTATGACGATGAGGTTGCGGCTTTTTATGCGCTGTCATTGCTAAGTGCTGCTGGCCCGGCCGGCGAAGGCCATCGACAAAACGTAAAAGCCGGCGCACTCGCAATGGATATCTCAGCCCGCAATCCGCGCCACCCAGGTGCGGTGCATTACACAATTCATGCATTCGATGATCCTGTGCATGCACCACTGGCGTTGCCAGCGGCATGGGTATTTGCTGATATCGCGGCTGCCGTTTCTCACGCGCGGCATATGCCGACACATATATTTATCCAGCATGGCATGTGGCAGCAGGTGTCCGACTCAAACCAGTCAGCATATGACGCAGCGGTTGCCCTCTGGGTGCCCGGCGACATGGCGGGTGATATGACTCACGCGCTCGACTGGGGCCTGTATGGAGATTTGCAGCTTGGCGACTACGACAGGGCAGCGCTCTGGATCGAGCGTATGGAAGAGATCGTCCGCAAAAATCCGGGGCAGGCGAGAATTGTAGAAGCACTGCCGCGCGTTAATGCGCGGATGATTCTTGAGACGCAACAATGGGAGATGCACCCGGTAACCGATTCGTCAATGGACACAGAGTTGTTGGCAACCGGTATCAGTGCGGTACACCTTGGTGATCTGGAACGTGCGCGACAGGCAGCAGACAGGCTTGCGGCAAAGTCGGCAGCACTCGGGAATACGGACGAGTCCTACTACGCCGCCACTGGTAAGCCGATCGCAGTCATGCACAGATCAGTAGCCGGGATGACCGCTATTGCCGAAGGCGATACGGAAAAAGGGCTGGCAATGCTGCATGAAGGCGTCGAAATCGCAGAATCAATGCGTCCACCAAACGGCGCACCGAACCCGATAAAGCCAGTGCACGAACTGTATGGTGAGGCATTGCTCTCTGCGGACATGCCGGAAGAGGCAGTCGTGCAATTCAATGCGTCACTGGCGCGTACTCCTAACAGACCGTTGTCTTTGCTCGGGCTTGCCCGCTCATATGCAGCGCTGGGAGATGAAGGTTCTGCGCGCAAGGCATATAAGCAACTGGCGGAAGTCTGGAAGGGCCGGGATTTTCCTGTGCTGAAGGAAGCGGATCGTTATCTCGTTACGGCGGGTACAGACTAGGCAGGTCAATAATCGCCCGCTGGGCGGGCTCCTACATTGCTCATTAGAATTGTAGGAGCGCGCCCAGCGGGCGATGCTTTCCGATCACCGACCAGTCCAGCCAGGACACTTCTACGCCGACTTCCTCTTGCCGCGATTACCCGGCCTACTGATCAAGCAAAATCGAAACCCGCCGATTGCGTCGCCCCTTTTTCTCGACTTTGCCAACCTTAACCGGCCCAACTTCACCCGTTGATTTCAAATGCGTGCCGCCACAGGGTTGCAGGTCAACACCTGCAATTTCGAGCAGCCTGACTTTGCCGGCATTTTTCGGCGGCTGCACCGACATCGTGCGTACCAGTTCAGGTTGTGCAGCAAGTTCCGCATCCGTAATCCAGCGGCAGTTGATGGCGTGATTGGCAGCAACCAGGGCCTGGATGTCTGCCGTTACCTGTTCTTTATCAACCGTATCTTCCATATCAAAATCGAGACGGCTTTTTGCAGCAGAAATATTTCCGCCCGTAACGCCATATTGCAAAACTGAGCCTAGCAGGTGCAACGCAGTGTGCATTCGCATATGCAGGTATCTTCGGTTCCAGTCGAGTGATGCTGTCACCGTTGCACCAATATCCGGTAGCATCGATCCGGGTTCGAGCAGATGCCGGATGGCAACACCGTCGCCATATCGCGTGTCAGTAATCACTGCACTACCGCCTTCCCAGTTGATTTGCCCGCTATCTCCCGGTTGGCCGCCGCCCATTGGGTAGAAAACCGTGCGGTCGAGGATGATCGCCTCGGCATCTGCAGTGAGTACCGTGGCTGCACACTCTCTCAGGTAAGAGTCATCCCGAAACAAGATCTCCGTCATTTGTTACACACTCCAATATGGTTCACTGCAAATGTACAGTCGGGCAGGCCGCCATGCAAAAAAAGTGTCGGCGACGTTTGTTGCACAGATATACTCCTGCAGAGTGTCCCGACACATTACTGGTTAAATACGGCATGCATCAGACTAAATCATTTGGAGTTTCAGTGGCAGGGCGTAGCTTCATCAAAATGCACGGATTGCTAAATCACTTTGTAATCGTCGATGCACGTACCGACCCGTTTACGCCGGATGATGCCGAGACTATCCGTATTTGTGATGCGCGGAGCGGTGTCGGTGGTGACCAACTGGTAATTGTGCAACCGCCATCTGATGCCGCTGGCAAAAGCGGTGCGAGCGCATTCATGCGCATACTCAACGTCGACGCGCGCGAAGTAGAAGCGTGTGGCAATGCCACACGCTGTGTGGCCTGGTTGTTGCTGGAAGAAGCGCATAGCGACGAGGTGGCGCTGGAAACGCTGGCGGGCCTGATCGTTTGTAAGAGAACAGGGCCGCAGGAAGTCAGTTGTTCGATGGGGCGCGTCAGTATGCGGTGGCAGGACGTGCCGCTGGCAGAAGAACGCGATACTCGTAATGTGAAATTGCCGTTTGCTCCGCTGCAAGATGGCGTCGCGCTGAGCATCGGTAATCCACACGTGGTCTTTTTTGTTGATGACCTCGACGCTATCGATATTGAGGGGCTCGCACCCGCTATCCAGCAACTGCCGTTGTTTCCCAACCAGGTTAACGTTGGTGTAGCGCAGATGCTGGCGGAGGATCGCATGCGACTTACGGTTTACGAGCGCGGCGCCGGATTAACTACAGCGTGTGGCAGCGGTGCCTGTGTGGCCGTTTATGCTGCATTGGCGCGCGGGCTGACGAACAAAAGAAAAATGACCGTGCAGATGCCGGCTGGCCCGGTTGGTATCGAAATCACAGACGATGACACGGCAGTTATGACGGGGCCGGTTGAATTTTGTTTTAGTGGAAATCTATAAGACGCTGCTGTTACAAAAATTCAAGATTTATCGTGGTGCCGAGCATTCGCGGCTGAAGCCGCTCCCACGATCCTGCCAATAGTAACGTGGGAGCGGCTTCAGCCGCGAATGCTCGATCTGGCAACACCGGAAAAATAACCCGATTCTTGCGAGTCACTGACTAAATAAAAATTCCCACGATGATGTAGCCAACAGCAGAAATGCTTGCGGCAAGAAGAGCGTACGGAAGTTGCGTGCGTACATGGTCGATGTGATCAGTTGCTGACGCCATCGACGCAACCACAGTCGTGTCGCTGATCGGCGAGGCGTGATCGCCAAAAATTGCGCCTGCTATAGCGGCACCGAGTAACATCGGCACCGGCAGACCCAGCGTCGTCGCGATAGGAATTGCTATTGGAATCATGATCGCAAACGTGCCCCAGCTGGAACCCACAGAGAAGGCGATGAACGCCGAAACAAAAAATATCAGTGGCGCGAGCAGTGGTACTGGCACCGAGTCACCGACAAGTTTTGCGACATAAACGCCGGTCCCAAGGAGGTTTGCCACATCGCCGAGCGTCAGCGCCAGCAACAGTATTGTTGCTATCGGCAGCAGCCCGCCGGCGCCTTTCATGAATACGCGCATTAGCTCATCAATCGATGTGCCGCCCTTGGCAAGGATCATGATCCATGAAACCAGCAACGCAAAACTGACGGACCACAAAATAGAAACAGAACCGGAGCCTTCGATAATTTTCCCATCACCGGTGATATACAGGCCAACCGGCATCATCAGGACCATGGTAACAATGGGTATGACCATCAATTTGGCGGAAGGAATTTCACCTTCCGGGTCCTCTATGTGTTCGGCGGAGACATCGACCATCGGTGTCGCTCCGGGCCACAGCAGGTCACCGTTTCGCGTCCGTTCCTCGGCTTTTTTCATCGGGCCGATATCGAGGTTCTTCCAGATGACGACTGCAGACAGAATAATCGCCGTGATCGCGTAAAAATTATAAGGAATG
The DNA here is from genome assembly GCA_964403695.1 of uncultured Woeseiaceae bacterium. GTDB lineage: Bacteria > Pseudomonadota > Gammaproteobacteria > Steroidobacterales > Woeseiaceae > SZUA-117. Next base: position 7,856 of record CAYOHF010000101.1, read on the forward strand.
GAGTCGATGAATGTTTCAAGCGGGTTATCTACACCGGTCGAAGCAATAAGCCCGACAATAACCGCGCCCCAGGCGTTCAGCGGGATCATGACGCACACCGGTGCTGATGTCGCGTCGATCAGATAGGCAAGTTTTTCACGCGAAACATGATAGCGATCAAAAAGTGGCCGGGCGACGGAGCCTGCGACCAGCAGGGTAATATTGGATTCGATAAAGATGAAGAGCCCGGTCGCCCAGGCAAGTATTTGCGCACGAAAGCCGTTGTGCACCCAGCGACGGGTCTCCAGGAAATGGACGAATCCGCGGACACCGCCCGAATGCTCAATCGTTGCGATGAGTGCGCCGATTATCAGCGTGAATATTAATACTCGCGTATCGCCGGGATCGGTAAATACGTTAATGATCCCATCGAGACTTGCGGTGACGCCGGCAAGCGGATTGAAGCCGCTCATGATGGTAAATCCCATCCAGATACCCGCAAAAAGCGACAGGACGACCTGCTTGGTGGAGATGGCGAGAATAATGGCGAGAATTGGCGGGAGTATGGAGTACCAGTTCGGATCGCTCATAACGAATCTTTCGATTGAGTCAGCTTGGCGCGCTTTCTTTCATGTTTAAGCCGCTCAATCGGATTGTCACCAAAATCAAATTGCCACAGCAAAACGTTCGTAAAACTGAAAAATACGGTCATTCCTGCTGCAATACCGAGATAGCCGATTCCGGCTGCAAGGCCGACGCAAATAGCGGCAAAAATGTAGATGCCGTCGATCGCCTCATCCAGTGCAACACGAAAGCGCACCGCGGCGACCAGCGCTGCGAGACCAAAAGCGAGGGCAAGGCTATCTTGTATCAGCAGAACAATTGTCGTTGCGCAAATCGGTAACACCATTAGCGCGCGAGCGAAATTCTTGCTATAGCCGACATCCTGCTTGGTGGCCATATAAGTCCAGACGATCGGGATCATCAGCAATATCGTCCCGACCAGGTGCACTGCCAGGAACCAAATTGCGAACATCACCAGGCCGGCGGATGGCGGCTGCGACACGACAGGCTCTTGCTCATCATCGTCAGGCGACAACGATATCGTCAGCGAGTCCTCGTCAATCTCGAAAGAGTCCAGCGCATGGTGGCCACCTACAGGCATATATTGCACGGCGCCCGGCCATGTTGTAGCAATAATTGCTGACGCGCCGAAAAAGACAGTGAAGTAAAGAACAAGCCGAACGAGCAATCCTGCTGGTGTTGGGTCAAATGTCGTCATCGCATCCCGTCCGTTTTTTGCGCTGGTGGCGACCGCTGAGTTGAGCTGCTTCTTGAGCCTGGAGCGCCAGTCCCGGTCAGCTAATGCGCAGCGGCGCCATTTCCCGGATCAGCAACGACTTTAGTTCAAAGGCGCGGTCATTACGATAGTTTTACCAGGAAAAGGTGCGAGATTCTTCGCGCAGCATTATCGTTAGCGAACTCGATCAACTGTTTTCAATCGGCGAATCAACCGCATAATCATCCCCGTAAAACTTGCTGGTACTGCGCGTATGAAATGTTATCGCCTTAATCGGTTCATAACGCGGCTCGCCCAGCCCGGGCAGCACCTCAAGAATCTCGTCCTCCCAGACGTAAACTGCCATCGGAAAAGAAATTCTTGGTACATCGGTCTGTGACCCGTCCACTGGTTTGCCGACGCGATGCGTTGTTGAGGGTAATCGATCGTTGGTGATGCGCTGCATATAATCGCCGGTATTGATGATGATCGAACCTGGCGGCGCATGTAATCGCACCCACTTGTTATTGTGATGATTCCATACCTGCAATCCGCCGACTTTGGGTGCGGGGAGGATCGTAAAAAGATCAACGTCTTCATGCCCGAGCAGGCGACCAGCTCCGGATGCATTGTCTGCCTCGCCAAGCGGTGGGTAGTAGTTCAGGCGCAAACCGAAATTGGTTTGTGTCAGTTTCTCGTCGTACAAATGTGGGTCGCAACCAAGACCCTGGAACATAGCCTGCGTTATCGGCTTGAAAAGTGCTTCGTGAGCTGTGGTTAAGCGCCGAAAGGCGGGTTCGTACTTCTCGTCCGGCCAGAAATCGTCAGGTTGAAAGGGCGAAGAGCGCTGTTGCGGCATGTCGAATGCCCGCCGGCACCAGACCCAACCCTCCACGAGATCCGGGTGGATGTCGCTGGTTTCCTTGATTGGGAAATACCCCTGGCTGACCGAGCCTTGCCTTGCTGCCCGAAAGCGCATTTTGTCCTGCATTGACGTGGTGGTGAAAAACGCTTCGACGCGATCATTCATTTCATCGTAGATTGATGTGTCGACATCGTGGCCAACGAGCACCGAAAAGCCGATCTCCTGCACTGCTGCGCCGAATTCCTCGGCGAATTTTTGTCGGTCCGTCTTATTACCGTGCAGGTAGCGGCCGATATCGAACGTCTGAATTTCGTAATCTGCGTCGAATTCGTCTGATTTACTCTCCGCGAGGCGGTAGGTGTGATGCTTCTCTACCTGGTCGTAGCGAATGAAATCCTGGTTGACGGCGTCTATTTTGGGGTTGGTCATGGCGTTTTCGCAGTTGTTTGTATCTGGCAATCTTAGTTCGCAACAGCATATATATAAAGTATAAGAACTGCATGGACGGCATCCGTGCGTCAGTATTTCTGCCTATTCTGTTAGCTGACAGCCAACCTAGAATGAAAGTACTACTAAATGGTGGCAACTATGAATGAATCCGTCCGGCATCTGCTGAGTGAAATTACGCGACTCGAGGACGAGCTTGCGACTGCAATTAATGAGCAGCAGGAAAGGCTGCATTACAGGATAGAAGGATCAAAAATCCGCTTCGAAGAAAACCTGCGGCGGATTCACCATGAACTAAAACTCGGCGTTTTTGCCTGGTTGCGGCAGAGTGAATGGCGCAACGTCGTGACAGCGCCGTTCATCTATTCAATGATTATCCCGTTTGTCGCGCTCGATATTTTTCTCTTTGTGTATCAAAGCATTTGTTTTCCGCTTTATCGCATACCGAAAGTCAGGCGAGCGAATTACGTCATCATCGACAGGCATCACCTGGGATACCTCAATGTTATCGAGAAACTGAATTGTGTCTTTTGCGGGTACGCGGATGGCCTGCTGGCGTATGCACGACAAATATTGTCACGCACGGAAATGTACTGGTGCCCGATCAAGCATGCTCGCAAAGTACTGGATCCGCACAGACGATATGCACGTTTTCCTGATTATGCTGCTGGCGAAGACTACGCGGCACAGGTTGTGGAGTTACGAGAGAGCCTCTCTGAAGGAGCAGAGTCAGAGCGCCAGGATTAAACTTGCGTGAATGCGCAGGAGCGGCAAGGTCGTTCCCGCACATCCCACGACAGTTATCGGCAAATCCTCAAGACTTGCACATACCCTCAAAATTGACTGGCTCCACGACATAAGTACATCCTGTACACAATGCCGCTCCCACAGCTAACCACGTATCAAGGATAAATCCGATACTCATACCTCGGCACCTGTACATCGTAATGCGGCTGCAAATAGGCAACGATATCGATGAGTTCTTCAACCGTCATATAGCCGTTGTACACCGGCATCCTTGATTCACCGTCATTGGATACCAGGTCTGTCGGATATCCCTTGGCCAGTTTGTGCGACGGATTGATGATGGCCGTGACGAGCTCGCCATAAGTTTTGACGCGGGTGACCTTGCCGCCCAGCTCAACAAATGGCGGGTCCGCCAGTGCCAGGGCCGGTAGTTCTTCATTGGCAATCGAATGGCATTCATGACAATGCATATAGATAAATGCAGTCTTGCCGTTCATGGCATTGCCTTCCGGGAGGCTGAAGCCTTTCTCCGACATCCGATCAGCCTCACAGCCGCTCATCGTGAGGATTGTGGCCAGTAGAAATGTAGTTGCTGCCAGGTACTTCATTTTTCTTCCCCGTGGATACGAATTAATGGTCCATACGAATATCAGATCACACCCTAAATAGTAGCTGAATGAGGGAAATAACGTATTGGTCAGGTATTTACCGTAGTGGCCTTGTTGGTGGCGAATGATCGATAATTTATTGCCCAATCGGCCAATTAAAAAGTGCGAAAAATGGGATGCTTTTTGCTGCGAAATTGCCTAGCATTGCCGCCCGTTTCGCCTGCCATGACTATTTTTGCAGATGCGAAAAATATCTCGATTATTACCAGTCTTATGGAGGCAGGTCTTCATGTTCCGCAAATGTATTTTTTCAGTCGTCGTCGTACTTTTTACCAATTCAGGATTCGCACAAGGAACGGCTGCAGCCCCTGCAGAAGAGGAGGGCCCATGGTCCGGCAAAGCCTCACTCGGCTATCTCAGTACATCGGGTAATACGGAGGCCACGACTTACAATACGGCTTTCGAAG
>CAYOHF010000102.1:0-12193 GCA_964403695.1 uncultured Woeseiaceae bacterium
CTAATTAGCAATGTAGGAGCCCGCCCAGCGGGCGATTCTCAGCTCCGTTCAAACTTATCAAAGATTAATGTACTGCAACACCCACCATATGCCGATCAGGAATTGCGCAATAAAAAATGCGAACCTGATCTGCACTGCCATATTGCTGGACGAAATGAGATGTGTCACCGACTGGAGGACCCGGGCACCTAGAAAGTAGTAAGCGAGTCCGTCAGTAGCCGCCGTAGCATCCGTTGCAATCGCTAGCAGCAGCAAACCACCGAATATCGGGAAGCTTTCGTAACAATTAGCATGCGCCCGGCAGAGGCGATTGGAAAATGGAGATACATCCGCCCCGCTCGGATCGAAGCTGTTGGGTGCCTTTTTTCCTGCGACCGACATGCTGACTCTTATAGAGGCCAGCAAGGCAAGTAGCGCCAGCATCCAGGTTATATACCCCAATAACGCGACTATTGATGGGCTCATGATGAATCTCCCGTGTCTGGTTTTTATTTTATTGTTGTGCGATTTAACTACGCTACGCCTGTGTCCGCAAGTTTCAGGCATTGCGCGTTTGGTGCAACGTCTTCAGGAACGCCTTATTATCAATAGATAAGGTACAAGACCTGACATTACGGATCCAAACAGATGACAGGACAGGTAAGTTGATAAAAGCTCACGGTTACAGCGCCGAAGAACTCGTTTTTTTTCGCCACTTCCAAAAGTTGTCATACGAGATACTCGACACCACGGCAAAAAGCCTGCAAGTCGGAATTGGCGAACGCGAGGCGACCCATGCGCTGCGAAAAGCGTTTCACCTGGCCGGCGCACATAACTACTTTCATGTACCTGTCGCGCTGTTTGGTGAGCGCAGTGCCTATCCCGGTGAATTCGGGGCATTTGAAGCGCTGCCTACCGACAGGGTTTTAAAAGAAGGCGACACTTTTATATTGGACGCGGCGCCTATATTTGACGGCTACACTGTCGACACGTCTTGCGCATACGATTTCAGTGGCAGCAGCGTATTCCAGAAACTGGATCAGGAGCTGCCGACACTGAGACGCCTGATCAAGGACCGTATTGACGAGGGTGGCACATTCCAGAAAATTGCCTGGGAAGTGGACGACTATATTCGCGAACGCGGCTATGAAAACTGCCATCGCAAGCACATCGGTGCAGTACTCGGGCATATGGTGACCAAGGCTGATACCAATCGATTGGCGTCATGGTCATACAAAGGCCTTGCAGTGAAGCAGGTCTCCTGGTTCCTGACCCGTAGTCGTCTCGCACGCGGGAAGCGGCGAAAAATGACACCCAACTGGAATCACACCAACGCCTGCAAGGATGTCGCGCCCTATGGTTTATGGGCGGTAGAGCCGCATCTGGCCAGTGGCAAAGTAGGCGTGAAGTTTGAGGAGATATTGATCATTGACGAGGACGGAGCACGCTGGCTGGATGATGATTTGCCGCATCATCGGCGCTGGGCGAGTTACGGATAAAGCGATTAATTCGCTACTAGGGTATATCTCGCGAAACAACCAGGTCAATGGCGTGATATGCAGACAAAATTGCGCCTTCCTGCCAGCCTTGCAGAATACTCAGGTGCTCGCCGGCAAAAAAAATGTTGTCATCAGCCGTCAGTAGTATGCCCGGATCTGACGTTCCCCAGGCACCGGACTGAAACGGGACCTTCGGCCAGGAAACACTGATGCCGCGGGCTACTTCATTGCCGTACTCCGGATGCAGATTGCTACCTTGTGCAGTAGCAGCACTAATTCTTTGTTGCGGCGTCTGATTCGCGAAATTGTTGCCGGCAGTGCCACCGAATATATAGGCACCGACAATAATTCCGTTAGCCGTCCCGAGGCCAGCATTTGGATACCACATTTGTGTAATGTCCTGAGTCGTCCAGGAAATACCACCGTAAATGTTGTGGTCTTGCTCCCAAAAGCGTCGTGACTGAAAAGCGACTTTTCCCGCAGCGGTATAAGCAAAATTATTGATCGCGGATTGATGAGAGCTGGCGAAATCGTTTGGAATATTCCGCAACACTGACGCCGGAATCGTACAAACACAGTAGTCAACATCAATCGTTACCGCAGTGCCAAATCTGTTCTGATAAATGACGCTTGCGCCATTTGCAGTCTTGCGAATTTCGGTAACAACTGCCTCGTAGACGATGTTCGCTGCCACTCTGTTCTCAAATGCCCGGGCAATCCGATCCATGCCGCCGATGGGCTGCAACATAGTTGATTGTTGATTCAGAGAGTGTGGAAAGTCCTGCCGTTGTTGCCAGAAAGTTTCGCTCAATATTTCCTGCAATTGTAACGGGCTCAGTACATCGCCCCTTTGTCGGCTGCCCGTATTTTGCTGACCGGGGAAGCCCGCTCTGTCGGTGCCCGAATAGTCGAAATTGGTGGCCAGATCGCCAAAGCTGCGCAGCATCTGCAGAATATTTGCTTTGTCGTTCGCCGAAAGTTCCTGATCCAGTGAATTCTGGTTGACGGCCAGTGCGAGTAGCCTGGCTATATTTCCCCGGGTGTCAGCCCGTACCTGACGTGCAATCTGTGGCTGACCGTTGAATGACGATGTTGAATGCATCAACGCAGCAGAATTATTATTTATAAAGGTTTCCAGCGGAACGTTGAATTCACGGCAGTAGCCAAGCAGGAATTCGTGATGAGCGGCGATCCTGGCCGGACCAATATTAAAATACAGATCGTCGTCGAAGTCGAACAAGCATGTCTGTGACGAATCCGTTTCATTTATGACGTCGCCGGCGCGGATTGTTTTGTTGCGTCCGCCGGCTACCGGCGTCGCTTCGAGAATCGTGCAGTTGTAGCCGAGCCTGGTCATTTCGAGGGCAGTCGTCATTCCGGCGATACCACCACCGAGAATTACCACTGACTTGTTTACGCCAACATTGGCAGGCCAGTCCCCGGGACGCGGAGATGGTATGGCCGAGGGTGGATTCGGCGGCGGGTTCGGACTGCCCGGCATTCCGGGTGCGGCAGATGAAGAACCACAACTTGCGAGCGATGTGCCTATGCCCATTGCGGCCATTGTTTTCAACATGGCTGAGCTACCAACAGCCCGACCGATCGATGTCAGAAAATCGCGGCGTGCAATTCGTTTCTGCGCTGGTTTCATTGGTTCATATTTGATCTGTTGTAATAGAGGAAGCAATTCCGATCGTTGTCGATTTGCTGCATCTGATCACTGAATTGGACCGTGTAGATCAAGAGGAATTCCCTTTACGTAACACGGGATCAGTCGACGTCCAGACCCAGTTTCTGTCGCATTTCCTGAAAGCGAGGGTCACTTCTTATTGGGTCCCAGGAGGCGTTTACGTTGAGAAACATCAGCCCCCGCGAGCGGGCCGTATAGGCTTGCTCCAACCAATTTATAGCAGCATCGAAGTCTCCCAAATGCGTATAAATGCGCGCGATTTCTTCCGGCGGAACGAACCTGGTTGCGCGTAGCGCCAGTATTTCGTCGAGCAGATTGTTCGCCTCCTGATGATTGCCTGCCTGAACGTTGGCCACTGCCAGCGCTGCCAATGATGCTGGAGAGCGGTTTTGAATCATCGCGTTTCGTGCAAGATCAATCAACGCCAATTCGGTGTTACCTAATGCAAGGTTGGCCCAACCCCTTGGCGCAAAAGCATCACCATAGGTGTCGTTGATCTCAATCGCGATATTTGCTTCTTCAATTGCGCGTTGTGGTTCACCCGCACCAAGAAAGCGCCATGCAGCGTTCGATCTTACCCACTGATCGCGCGGGAATCGTTTGATAGACTTTTCCGCTAGCTGCAACGCCTCGTCGTCGCGGCCTAACACGGAAAGTAAAAGCATGTAGCTGAGTAGTATATCGCTGTCAGCCGACATCGCTTTTTGATACGCCACCTCAGCCTCCGCCCAATTCCACCGATACCACGCAAGAATGTCACCACGCAGTGACAGCGCCAGGCCGGAATTCGGGGCGATGCGCAACGCCTGCGCTACCTGCTTTTCTGCTTGTGGAAACGCTTCCTGCGGGGCCAGCCAACCGTAGCTTGTTCCGGCGAATGTCAAAGCAGATCCAAGTCCGATGTGAGCTTGTAAAAAATTGTCATCTTCTGCGATCGCCGCTTCAAAAAAACCGATGCTGCGCCGCAGGTCCTCTGCGTTTCCTCGCCAAAGATGGTAACTGCCCAACAAAAAGTTGTTGTACGCATCAAGACTGTCTGTCGGCAGTTCCTGTGCCGCACCTTCACCGTCAACAACCAGCTCTGTTTCCAGCGCCTTCGCGATTTGCTCAGCAACATCGCTTTGGATATCAAACAGATCGGTTACGCTTAAAGGGCGATCATAATTCTCGGCCCACAGATGATCGTCGTTCTCCGCATCGATGAGCTGAACTGTAATCCGGACCCGATCACCGGAATGGCGAACACTCCCTTCGATTATTAAATTAACCTGCAATTCACGGGCAATCTCGCGAAGGTTCTTTTGCGCATCACGATATGGGAGAACTGATGTTCGTGACGTAACCGCCAGACCGTCAACACCTGCCAAACGTGTGATGATCTCTTCATGAATTCCATCACTAAAATAGGCCTTATCAGCAGCGACACTTAAGTCCTGAAATGGCAAGACAGCAACAGACCAGGGACCATGCGAAACCACGGGTGCAACCGAGTCCCGCCAGTCGTTGAAATTCCACGCCACAATGCCGAGTGTCAGCACCCCGATAATCGCCAGAACCGTAGTCTTGAAGTGGAATGCGCTCGTACTTTTCGCTCGGGCGACCGACACCGGAGCGACAAGCCGATATCCCACTCCACGGACTGACTCTATATAGGTCGGACACTCAATAGAGCTTCCCAGGGCCTGACGAAGCAGGCTGATCCGCTGCTTGACCGTCTCCTCTCCAACGACGACCTCCCCCCAGACCTCCGTGAGCAATTGATCAGTACTAACGATGCCAGGCGCGTGCCGCACCAGCGAAAGCAACAATTCGTAACTCAGTTTAGGCAGTCGAATTTTCTCACGACCCCGCCACAGGAGCCGCTGAGTCGGATCCAGCAACAGGTCGCCAATCATTTTCGACTCGCTGCGCGATTTGCTTTCAATATTCATTTATTACTATAAGTCATTGTTTTATATATCTATTACGTAATTCGGGAGAATCTTTACCGAACCTTTACCAAACATTCCAGCGTGCTTCAGGCCCATTATTCCGCCCACCCCTATCTTACGCAGCATGTATCGGCAGTGGTTGACCGATAACGTAATCATTTAAAAGAGGGTTTCACAATGAATCATTCAAAAGGGCAGCTGGCAGGGCTGCTGATATCGATCCTGCTGGTTTTTCCAGGTATTGCCGCCGCAGACGGACACTGGCTATTTGGTGGCGCGATCGGCACTGCCAGTATTGATGAGTCGATCGACGGTTTTCGTTTTGATGCTGATAGCACGGCCTACCGGCTGTACGGTGGCTACCAGTTCAACGAATATTTTGCATTGGAAGCCGGGTATCTGAATCTGGGTAGTTTTGACGAGCAAATTCAGCAGGGTGGAGAAATTGTGCCCATATCCGCTGACGCCGACGGTTTCACATTCGCGGTGCGAGCCAGCGTTCCGCTTGGTCAAAAGTTCGATTTGCACGGTACCGTCGGGTCGTTTTTCTGGGATGGTTCCAATGAGATAGCCGGTGTAGGCGATAATGTCAGCGACTCGAACATATTCTTCGGCGCCGGCCTCGGATACTCGCTAACCAATAACGTATCACTGACGGCTGACGCGGCACAATATGAACTCGATAACGTGGATTCAACCGTATATACGATCGGCTTCCAGGTGAATTTTCAATAATCGGGTTTGATCTCGCAATCGGGCAACGCCTGGTCAATTTAGAGTGGCCAGGTTGCCCGGTTCAATCATATCCTTACCATCAAAAACGTTTTGACCCATTCGATATGGGCAGCACAAATATTCAAAGAATGGTTCATTCTGAAACCATGTTGGCGGAGCTCGATGGAGATAATTCAGCTACAATTCGCATGACCGATCAATTCGGCACACCTGTAATTAACGCTAACAACAGCCAGGTATTACCATGCGATATTTTTGTTCTAAATCAATTCTGCGTTCACTTGTTGGAATCGCAGCGCTAATTTCCTTTTCGACCGCTGCTGCAGCACCTGCGTCGCCTGCGGACATATTCGGTTTTCAACCCGGCGACGACTACAAACTCGCCAGTTACGAGCAGATGGAGGTCTACTACCGGCAGCTCGCAGAGGAAAGTGACCGTGTACAGCTGCGCGAGATCGGCAAAACGCCGCTCGGACGAAATCTCTATCTACTGACAATTTCCAGCGTCGAGAATCTCGCCAACCTGGAAAAATACCGATCTATCAGCGAACAACTCGCCCGCGGGCGCGTGGATACAGAAACTGCAGAGACCCTGGCGAATGACGGCAAATCTGTTGTGTGGATTGATGGTGGTTTACACGCCACCGAGGTGGCTCACGCACAAATGACGTCGCTGCTGGCGCATCGTGTGGCAACCGAAGAATCAGCAGAAATGCAGCAGATTCGAAATGACGTGATCTTCTTGCTAATGCCGGTAATGAATCCGGATGGTCTGGAAATCGTCCGTAAGTGGTATGACAGCCAGCTCGGCACGCCGTTCGAACAAACCAATCCGCCAGAGCTGTATCACCACTACGTTGGTCACGACAACAATCGCGATTTCTTCATGAATAACATGCCGGAGTCGAAAGCCGTTGCCAACGTTATTTATAACGAGTGGTATCCGCAAATTATTTACAACCAGCACCAAAGCTCGCCCGGTTATGCGCGCATAGTCATACCTCCTTATTCCGACCCGCTAAACCCCAACATTCATCCTGGAGTTACAACGGGATTGAATGAAGTTGGCAGCGCTATGGCTAATCGCTTTGCACTGGAGAATATGCCGGGCGCAATTTCCGATGTTGGTTTCTCTATGTGGTGGAACGGTGGCATGCGCACAGTGCCATATTTTCACAACATGATCGGCATCCTGACTGAGACGGGTCATGATTCGGCATCGCCGCGTTTTTATGACCCCAAAGTCTTCCCAAAAACACTAGCGGTACGTGCCAACCCCAGCGGCGTTGGCATTACTGTTGATGAAGAGGCCAGCGGCGTACCGGATGCACGAGTGCTATATCCGAATCCCTGGCAAGGCGGAGAATCGCATTTCAGCGATCCGGTTAATTACATGCTTACCGGATCGATAGCGGTCCTGCGCACTGCGTCCGACTCGCGACTCAAATGGCTGATGAATATTCATCGTATGGGACAGGATGCGATCACGGCGGGCCGCACAGGCACGCGGTACTACGTCATTCCTGCGCAGCAACCGCAAGATGGCGAGGCCCGAAACCTGGTGAACCTGCTGCTTGAAGGCGGAATTGAGATAGATCGTGCGACCAACGCATTCCGCGCTGGCGGCAACCGTTACGCAGCGGGATCTTTCATCATTGACGCCGCACAGGCGTTCCGGCCCTATATCGTCGACCTCCTTGAGAAACAGACCTATCCTGACACACGACTGGATCCGGCCGGTGCCATTAAACCACCGTATGACATTGCGGGATGGACATTGCCCATGCAAATGGGTGTTGCCGTTGACTTCCTCACCGACGAAGTCGACGTCGACTCGGTGCGCATTAGCGGCGCGGCGCGTACACCGGCAGGCGACGTTAGCGGTGGTGCCCGGTTTGGCTATGCGTTAAGTCACGAGAGCAACGCAAGTATCAAAGCAGTTAATCGTCTGCTAGGTGATGGCGAACGCGTTCACTGGGCCAACGAATCCTTTCGTGCCGGGCGCAACAGTTTTGACGCGGGTACATTTGTTATCGAATCTGCCGGCGAGCAGACAGCAGAACGTGTTGAGGCACTGGCTACCGAGTTTGGGATTAATTTCACGGGACTGAATTCCAGTCCGGCAGACGACCTTTCCGCGTTACGTTTACCGAAAGTAGGCTTGTATAAATCCTACGTCGCCTTCATGGACGAAGGCTGGACCCGATGGCTTCTTGAAGAGTACGGATTCGATCTCGTATCGCTTTCGGATGGTGATATACAGTCCGGCGACCTGAGTGGTTTGGATGCCGTAGTGCTGCCACATCCCGATGCGCGCGTCTTCTTCAAAGACAATGTGGGCAAAATCCTGACCGGCCATCCACCGGGAACCATGCCGGAAGAATATACTGGTGGCCTGGGCCTTGCAGGCGCCTTTGCCTTGCAGCGTTTCGTCAAAGAAGGGGGCACCGTCGTTACCTTCGGTGACGCCAGCGATTTCGCGATTGGCCAGTTCGGATTGCCAATAAGAAACGTCGTGTTTGGTGCATCTGGACAGAACTTTTCGATTCCCGGATCGCTAATTCGTGCCACGGTCGATACTAGCGACCCACTCGCGTACGGCATGGCCGAAGAAGTCGCTGTCAATTTTGTTCGCGGCGCAGCCTATGACGTGCTGGGCCAGGCGGGATGCGTCGACGATCTGCTGAATCAACGTCACTGCAAGGAAGTGACTCGTGGTGGAAGAGCATTGGCAGAAAAGGAGTCAGTGTCCCGATTCGACAGCGTCGTGAACTACGCGGATGATGATCTCCTGATGAGTGGCTGGGCTTTGGGAACGGAACATATCGCCAGTAGATCCGCAATGGCGCGAGTCCCGCATGGTGACGGTGAAGTCGTTTTATTCGGCTTCCGACCACAATTTCGTGGCCAGCCGAGGGGCACGTACAAATTGATCTTTAACGCTTTGCATTTGGCGACGATTGACTAGCCAGGTTATCAATCGCGGCAGCGTCGCTCACGCGAATCAATGCGCTCCGCGACATAAGTACATCCGTGTACACATGCCGTTCCTACGAATGCAGCGCGAAACTCGTAGGAGCGGCATCTTGCCGCGAATTCTCCGTGCAGGTTTTTGTCGGCGATCCCCGCGATCTAGTTTCTAAGCCGATATCCGGTTTTGAATATCCACGAGATCGCAGCAAGGCAGGCGATCAGGAAAGCGGCGATCATGGTTACACTCAGGCCGACACTTACGTCAGCATTCTCGTAAAAACTCCAGCGAAAGGCGCTAACCAGGTAGACCACGGGATTAAATAGCGTCACCGTCTGCCACACCGGCGGTAGCATGCTGATCGAATAAAAGCTACCGCCCAGAAAAGTCAACGGCGTGATCACCAGCGTCGGCACAATCGCCAGCTTCTCCCAGTTGTCGGCCCAAATTCCGAGGATAAAACCGAACAAACTGAAAGTAATCGCGGTCAACACCAGAAACAGGACCATCCAGCCTGGGTGCGCAATGTGAATATCCACGAAGAGGTTAGCGGTGACAAGAATTATCCCACCAAGAATAATAGATTTGGTCGCCGCTGCGCCAACGTAACCCAGAATAATTTCCACGAACGATACCGGTGCCGATAACAATTCGTAGATAGACCCCGCATACCTGGGAAAGTAGATGCCAAATGACGCATTGGAAACACTCTCCGTCAATAATGACAACATGATAAGGCCGGGCACAATAAACGACCCGTAACTCACACCGTCGATTTCAGTGATCCGCGAGCCGATCGCTGCACCAAAAACAACGAAATACAATGACGTCGAAATCACCGGGGCGACAATGCTCTGAAACAGCGTGCGCCGCATACGCGCCATCTCGAACGTATAGATAGCTTTTACACCGTGCCAGTTCATCCGACTTTTTTCACCAGGTCGACAAAAATTTCCTCAAGAGAACTTTGTGTCGTTTTTACGTCGTGGAATTTGATACCCGTGTCAGCCAGCTCGGCGAGCAATGCCGTAATGCCGGTGTGCTCGGCCTGAGTGTCGTAGGTATAAATCAGCTCAGCGTTGCTCGTACCGAATTCGAGTTGAAATGAGGCCAGTTGTTGAGGAATCTGCTGCAGAGAACTGTCGAGTTCGAGGATCAACTGCTTTTTACCAAGCTCACGCATTAGCCGGTTTTTATCCTGCACGAGAACGATTTCACCATGATTGATAATCCCAATGCGGTCCGCCATTTGCTCGGCTTCCTCGATATAGTGGGTCGTCAAAATAATGGTTACGCCAGACTCACGCAGGCGACGCACAACCGCCCACATGTCCTGTCGCAATTCGACGTCGACGCCAGCTGTCGGCTCGTCGAGAAAAAGAATTTGTGGTTCATGGGCCAGCGCTTTTGCAATCAACACGCGACGTTTCATGCCGCCGGACAAAGTCATGATTTTGTTGTCTTTCCTGTCCCATAGAGACAGCGACTTCAGCACCTCTTCCAGGTAGCTGTCATTCGGCGCTTTACCGAACAAACCGCGACTGAATCTGACCGTCGCCCAAACTGACTCAAACGACTCCGTCACCAGTTCCTGCGGCACCATGCCAATCAGCGACCGAGTGGCACGAAATTCAGTAGTAATATCGTGCCCGTCGATCGTAACCTTACCCGAAGACAGATTGACGATACCGCAGACGATGTTGATGAGCGTCGTTTTGCCGGCCCCATTGGGGCCCAGCAAGGCGAATATCTCGCCTTTACGAATGTCCAGGCTAACGTTCTCAAGCGCCTGAAAACCGCCTGCGTAGGATTTGGACAAACCCTCAATGGATACGATTGTCTGCATGTGGTCAATAGTAAGCTTTATTATTTGCTGCCAGGACTGAACGGGCTACGTCAATTAATACCTCTTCAAATCTCCGAGCTCCGCTTTCTGTTTCTCGACCATTGCCGCCACATCTGCAAGCAACTGCTTCGCGTCATAAACGATGCCGTCCTTGATCGTATATTTGACGCCACCGACTCGTTCCGGTTTTCCACTTTCATCACTCAGTCGAACTGCACCGGTGCCGTACAGGACCTTCATATTCTGTAGCGGATTTTCGTCAATGATAATGAGGTCCGCGAGTAAACCGGGTCGAACGACTCCGAACTCTATATCCTTGCCGCCGGGATTATGCAACGCCTGTGCTCCATACATTGTTGCCGAGCGAACGACCTCCAGGGGATGGAATCCTGCTTCTTGCAACATCTCCATTTCCAGGATCGTACCAAACCCGTACAACTGATAGATGAAACCGGAATCCGAACCTACTGTGACGCGACCCCCCATGTTTTTGTAGTCGTTTACAAACTGCATCCATACGCGGTAGAAATTCTTCCAGGCAATTTCATCGGCTGTTGTCCAGTCAAACCAGTACGCACCGTGACTCTCCCGATTAGGCGTGTAGAAATCCCACTGTGTTGGCAGTGTGTATTTGTTGTGCCAGTCTGCATTCCGCGTGCGCCCGACGTCGCGGCCGGCCGAATAGATTGTGAAAGTCGGGTCCAGCGTAAAGTCCAGCGACTTGAATTCCTCAAGCAGCGCGTTCCACTTTTCTGAGCCCTGGCCCGCGATCAGGTCCCATTGTCGTGCGACCTGACCAAAACGATGTTGTTCGTTGTTGTAATTCATGTCGGCCGGCCACGGCTGCACATCGTTTTTCTCGTACATAGCCTCGAACAGCCCGTAATAGTGAGTCACGGTGCCTAGTCCCAGGCGTGCCGCATCCTGTGCGTTCATTTGTGCCACACCCATCTGCCCGAGGTGCGCAGTGCTGCCAAGGCCGTTATTTTTCGCCTCATCAAGCAAGGCCTGCATGATCGCCGGCCGATGTGCACCAAGCTTCAAGCCGTCAACGCCCTCGCGCGCGACATACCTGACCCACTCGCGGGCATCTTCGGGGGTGAGTATCTGCACATCTTCGTACTTCTCGCCCGCTCCCAGGGTGTGATACGCAAACATTCTCGGTGCAACGATTTCGTTTTTGGCACTACGCTCTTTTTCTGACAACGAGAATTCAAGGCTGCCACTTGGCACGCCGCGAATCGTCGTAATCCCGTGCCCCATCCACAATTTGTAGCTGTATTCGGCCTCAGGTGCCTTGGTACTGCCACCCGTATGCGTGTGCATATCGATAATACCGGGCATGACGTACGATCCATGCGCGTCGATTTCCCGGGTCGCGTCCTGCGGTCTTTTATCTTCATCAATTGGCAGTCCCGGATAACCGACAGACTTGATTTTCGTAATGCGATTGCCCTCGATGACAATATCAACAGGCCCGATCGGTGGCGCACCCGTGCCGTCAATCAGCGTTGCGCCACGTATAATGAGTCGCTCAAAAGG
>CAYOHF010000103.1:0-12060 GCA_964403695.1 uncultured Woeseiaceae bacterium
AAAACGGTGCTGCCACACGAGCGCCAGTGAAACCGCTGCCACTCCATCCCGTTTCTGCGGTCAGATCGCGAGCCTGATTCATCACACCACTGTCAAAGACGCTTGAATCCATAACGTACATCGGCCGCTGGTTGAGCGGTACGGGTGTCGGATCAGTGTCAACATTATTACGAACTTCGACATCCCAGGACGGATTGCCACCTTTTTTTAATTCGGCTCGCACACGAATCATGACGTTGGTCGATGCATTCGCGGTTAGTGAATAAGCACCGCTGTCATCAGACAGCGTCGTGTCCAGCACGGTCGTTCCCGTTGCATCGAGTAACTCTACCGTCACCTGGCGAATGGGTCGAAGCTGGATGCCGGCGAAATTTAGTCCGTTGCAAGCATTCTGTGGTGGCGGAAACTCGTACAGCAAATTGCCGGAAATTGTAACGGCCGCCGCCGGTTCCTGAACAGAAATGGAAACATTGTCAGTCGCCGAGAGTCCGGCAGTATCGGTTACGGTTAAGCGGAACGTGAGTGTCTCCGGGCTGCCAGCAGCAACGTCCGGAGCATTGAAACTTGGGCTCGCAGCACTGGTACTGCTCAGAGTGACCGCCGTGCCAGCCGTTTGTGACCAGGCGAAGGTAATCGTGTCACCGGTATCCGGATCGGAGCCGTTCCCGGCCAACTGTACAAAAGTCATCTCGAGAACATTCTGGTCACCACCCGCGTTCGCAGAGGGGGCCCTGTTCGTCACTGTACTACCGCCGTCATCACCACCACCACTGCCACCACATGCGACAAGAGTGGCCATGACTGCAATCAACAGCCAGGTTCCTGCTCTTCTGAACGGTAGGTTCCCGAGGGGTAAAAACTGGAACATTTTCAAAGTCGGTCTCCCATACAACCGCGTTGCCGACGTTGCTGAAAAGGTGCAACAGCGGCGATCATAACGGCTCACAAACCAAGCGTCAGGTCAATTTCCGTCTTAATTTTGTCAATCTGTGTCTCTGTTTGGCGACAGATTAAGGTAGATCAATAATTTACTGCGACACAAGTCCTGTTCCGCATTGCAGTATTGATAGAATCTCCTTCTCTTAGAAGCATGTAGTTCACATTTGTTGCAGTAATACGGAAAAACATATGCAAAACAAAAAGATACTCGTTACCGGCGGTGCCGGTTACATCGGCAGCCACGTGGTTCGCCAACTCGGCCAGGCGAATGAGTCTGTTGTCGTACTGGATAACCTTAGCACCGGATTCGAGGCCGCGGTTACCAGCGGCGAATTTGTGCTCGGTGACACCGGGGACGCGGCCTTGCTGGAGCGCCTTTTTGCGCAACACGACATTGACACGGTGATGCATTTCGCGGCGCACACGATTGTGCCCGAATCCGTCTCCGACCCGCTCAAATACTATGGCAACAACACCGCTTCCAGCAGAATTCTGCTCGCGGCCTGCCAGAAACATGATGTTAAGAACATTGTATTTTCATCCACTGCCGCGGTATATGGCGTGCTAGCCGAAGGAAAGGCCTCTGAGGAGACACCCACGCAACCGATCAACCCGTATGGCACCTCGAAACTGATGACTGAATGGATGCTGCGGGACCTGGCTGTCGCTGGCGGCCCGGCATACGTGGCACTACGATATTTTAACGTTGCAGGTTGTGAACCCTCGGGCACTATTGGCCAATCGACGCCGAAAGCGACGTTGCTGGTCAAGGTCGCCTGCGAGGCAGCGGTCGGCAAACGTCCGCATGTCTCTGTTTTTGGCAGTGACTATCCGACCCCGGACGGAACCGGGTTGCGTGACTACATTCACGTTGAAGATCTTGCCAGCGCTCATCTTGATGCCCTGACTTACCTGCGTGCCGGTGGTAAGCCCGCCACTCTGAATTGTGGCTACGGCCATGGTTACAGCGTGCGCGAAGTGCTTTCTGCTGTAGAAAGAGCAAACGATGCACCTTTGAAGGTCATCGAAGAACCACGTCGGGCCGGCGATCCGCCGGAGCTGATTGCCGTCGCTGATCGAATTCGCAGCGTACTGGGGTGGTCGCCTGAATTTGATGATCTGGACACAATTGTCAAAACCAGCCTCGCCTGGGAACGCAGAATCGCGGCCGGTGACCCGACTGCTTACTGGGCGGCGTAGATGAAATATCAGCAATATTGCGGTGCTACACTGAGCCGATGAAAATTCGCGGCCCGCAATCGCTAAACGGACTGATCCTGGTTGGATTCGGGCTGGTCGCCCTGCCGTTGCTGGTTGCTGTGATTTGGGCGCTCGTAAACCTGGATCGCCTGGCTGAGCAAAGTGAGCAACTCGTCATCAGCGGTGTATCTGCGGCCGAAAACAACCGGCAACTCGCCGAACAGGTTGGCTCGCTCGAGCGCGTAGCGCGACAGTTCGTTATTTTGCGTAACGAAGACAGTATTGTGCTGTTGAATCAGGACATGGCCGCACTCCAGGCAACGTTGAATGACATGTCTGCGCTGGCCGAGCAGGCGCAGGCCACCTCGATTTCCCGCGCGATTCTGGTCGGCGCCCGTCGCATTGTCAGAACAATTTCCCAGGACAATCTTGATGATGCCGACGCCGAGGCAACGATCGCCGAATTCGCGACCCTCAGGCAAAGAGTGACCAGGCTCTCTGTCATCCTGGGCAGTCACATTGAAATGCAACTGAGCACCCTGCAGCAAAATACTCGTGACGCACAGCAGGTATCTGCCTGGCAAACTGCCGCATTGCTCCCCGGCACGATTATCGTGGTGCTGTATTTCACCTTGTTGGTGGCGCGCCCTATCCGCCAGATTGACCGCGCCATTCACCAGCTTGGCAAGAGCGGTTTTTCGAAGCCTATTGAAGTGAAAGGACCGACCGATCTTGAAAAACTCGGGCGGCAACTCGAATGGCTCAGGCTGCGTCTCCTGGAACTTGCACAGGAGAAGAACCGTTTTCTAAGACATATGTCGCATGAACTGAAGACACCACTTGCAAACATTCGCGAGGGAACCGAAATCCTGCTCGATGGAACTGTCGGCGAGCTCGACAAACCGCAACGTGAAGTCACCGATATCCTGCGACTCAACGGACTGAAATTGCAGCAGCTGATCGAAAACCTGCTAAGTTTCAGTGCCTGGCAAACGAAAAATGAAGTCCTGACACTGACCGAATTTCCGTTACGCGCCCTGGTGATATCCGTTGCCAAGGCGCAGCGACTGGCCTTGAAGTCCGTGAAGATTCAATTACGTCTCGACGTGGAAGACATTGTTGTCACTGCTGACCGCGACAAGATCCGCACTGTTCTGGACAACCTGCTATCGAATGCCGTCAAATTCACACCGATGGGTGGCGAGATCACTATCAGGGCAACCAGTACGCCGCGCAGTTTTGTGCTCGAGTTCGCGGACACGGGCCCTGGAATTCCGCAGGATGAGACTCCACGAATATTTGAGGCATTTTTTCAGGGCCACCAGGAACAGGGCGGTCATATTGCGGGAACAGGAATTGGTCTGTCGGTAGTACTGGAGTGTATCCAGGCGCATGACGGATCAGTGGAATTGGTTAATTCGAAAGAATTTTCCGGCGCACACTTTCGAATTCACATTCCGCAGAAAAGAGAAGCGGCAAATCAAAGGATCGCGGCAAATGCATAAATGGTCACCGACAATCAGAATCTCAGCTACCGTGATTATCGTAGCAGTGCTGGCAATAACAGCGGGCTGCGAGTCCACCTCAAACTGGCTTAAGGGGCGAAAAACAGTCGCCGCTGATGATATTGTTCTTGATGCTCCGGATGTCAGTAAATACATCAATGAATTGTATGCACTGACCAGTGGCGATCCGGCCACGCAAGCCGAGATTTATGCGGATGCGGAATCGACAGCCATGTTGACGCCAGGCACGTCGACCGCACTGCGGTATGCACTGGTAGTCGCCACCGCCGGTCACTCTGAGTCAGACAGCGCGAAGGGCCAAAGCCTGTTACGCGACGTTTTGGCGCAAAAGGAAATGATGAATTCTGCAGAAATCGAGCTTGCGACGATTTACCTGGGCGACGTCGAGGCACGCTATATTCTTGAGACAGAGGCACGACGACTACGCGGCGAAACCTCGCGAGCGGCAAGCACCGAAGAGGCGGCAATTGCTCAACGCATTGCGACGGTCGAAGCTGAGAATCGACAGCTTCGCGAATCGCTTGCAGATGCCGAGGCCAAGCTTGAGGCCATTACCTCAATCGAACGATCTATCCGCGATCAATCTGACAATGAAAACCCGCGCTGATCGCAACCGATCAGCGTTCCGTTGTAGACTGTATTTGACATAATCTGACCCGTAACACGATGGCCCTAGGCAATATGGCGAACAATAATCCTGAAACAAAAGGCAAGATCCTGCTGGTCGACGACGATCCCGGACTCCTGCGCCTGTTAAGTATTCGCCTGCGTGCGGAGGAATACGAAGTCGAGGCTGTCGAAAGCGCTGCCAAAGCGCTGGGTGTACTGCACCGCTTCCATCCGGACCTGGTCATCACCGATCTGAAAATGGACAAGATGGATGGCATCGGTCTGTTGAAAGAATTGCAAAGTCGTGCGCCAGGCTTGCGCGTAGTAATTATCACCGCCCACGGGACCATCCCGGATGCCGTCACAGCTACACAAGGTGGTGCATTTGGTTTCCTGACCAAACCGATCGACAAGGATGAGTTGCTGGAAACCGTGCGCCGCGCGATGAAAGTTTCCGGATCCGCAGATGTCGATGACGACTGGGCCGCCGAAATTATCACCCGCAATCAAAAACTCAAGGAAATCCTGGCACAATCGAAAATGGTCGCTGCGACGGATGCCCGCGTGCTGATTACAGGTCAGAGTGGCACCGGCAAGGAGTTGCTTGCCCAGGCGATTCATCGCGCCAGTCCGCGAGCAGAAAAACCATTCGTTGCCATCAACTGCAGCGCAATGGCGGAAAACCTGCTGGAATCGGAGCTGTTCGGCCACGTGAAGGGCGCGTTTACCGGTGCCACGCGCAACCACGAAGGATTATTTCAGTCCGCGGATGGCGGCACCCTGCTTCTCGACGAGATCGGTGATATGCCGATGCGCTTGCAGGTCAAACTTTTGCGCGTTCTCCAGGAACACCAGGTTCGCCCGGTCGGCAGCACTGATGCAGTCGACGTTGATGTGCGCGTCATTTCGGCCACACACCGCGATTTGCAGGAAATGATGCGCGAGGGTGGCTTCCGTGAAGACCTCTTCTACAGACTCAATGTCGTGCAGATAACTCTGCCGATGCTGGATGAAAGACGCGAAGACATACCGCTGCTGGTTTCCCATTTCCTGCAACAAATCGCCAACGAAGCAGAGCAGGAAAGAAAAGTGTACGCACCTGAGGCCGTGGAATTACTCGTCACTGCCGAGTGGCCGGGCAATATTCGCCAGCTCTACAATGTTGTTCGGCAGAACGTCGCATTGTCGCGCTCCCCTGTCATCAGTGGCGAGCTTGTGCAATCTTCACTCGGCGAACACGGCGGCAAACTTGCCAGTTTCACCGATGCGCGTGATGAATTTACGCGCAACTACCTGTCGCAAATCCTGCAGATCACCACCGGCAATGTCAGCCAGGCAGCAAGACTGGCAAAAAGAAACCGCACAGACTTTTACAAGCTGCTGGCACGGCATGATTTGAATCCGGATTCTTTTAAAACTCGCTAGATTCTGCTGGCCAATACAGGATCCCGGACCATTCGCGGCTGAAGCCGCTCCCACGGTGCCAATTGACAAACCGTGGGAGCGGCTTCAGCCGCGAATGGTTGAAGGTACACGCCAGCCCACAATCTTACTCATTTGATCAATTATCAGCAGTATCAAAGGTATACTGCGCCGGGGACAATATTCGGGAGCACAGGGATTGGGCCAACTCTTTGATGAGCTGAAACGGCGAAACGTTATTCGCGTTGCCGTCGCCTACCTGATTGCGACCTGGCTGGTTTTGCAGGTTGCCGACCTGGTGCTGGAGAATATCTCAGCACCCGTCTGGGTCATGCAGGTGTTCATGCTCGTATTCGCCCTGGGCTTCCCCCTGGTGCTGACTTTCTCCTGGGCTTATGAGCTTACTTCTGCTGGCCTTAAGAAAGAGCGTGAAGTCGATCGAGACCAGTCGATCACCCGCAGTACCGGCCGCAAACTCAATCAAATAACGATAGGGATGCTCGTTACCGTGGTCCTGTTTGTCGGCTACGAGCGCAGCATATCTCCTGAGCAGAACAATTCAGCACCTGTTGCGACCGCACAAGTGACGGACAAATCTGTCGCTGTACTCGCGTTCGAGGATCTGTCCGCCGCTGGCGACCATGCTTATTTCGCCGAGGGTTTATCCGAAGAGCTCCTGAACGTGCTCTCGCAGGTCCCGGACCTGCAGGTTGCAGGCCGAACGTCGTCATTCGCATTCAAAGGTCAGAACACGGACCTCAGGGAAATTGGCGAAATTCTTAACGTGGCACACATACTCGAGGGTTCGGTACGCACATCAGGTAACCGTATCCGGGTTACTGCTCAGCTCATCAATGCGGCTGACGGATTTCATCTTTTCTCGGAAACTTATGATCGCGATCTCACGGACATTTTCGCAGTGCAGGACGACATTGCTGAAAAAATCAGTACTGCGTTGCAGTCCGAACTGATCGGTACAGTCGACGTGCGCGAAGCAACGCCGACGCAAATTGAGACATTCGATCTTTATCTCCTGGCGCGACAAAATATTCACACGCGTGACAAGGATAAGATGACAGAAGCGTTGACGCTGCTTGAGCAGGCAATTGCTATCGACCCGGAGTACGCGCCAGCCCTTGCGCAAAAAGCGCTCGCGACCTACCTGTTGTCCGACAGTGAAGGCGCCTACGGTGATATTCCGGCAGCGGACGCAATACGTATCGCGAACCCGCTGCTGAAAAAGGCATTGCGGATCGATAGCCGGCTCGCCGAAGCACACGCAATCTCGGGGCTTATTCTCTCGGCTGAAAATGGATCCTCTGAGGTTGCGGCCGCCAGGCTACGGTATGCGCTGGAGCTGAACCCGAATCTCGACGATGCACGAAACTGGTTGTCAACGGAGCTGAGCAGCCTTGGTCAGGCGAAAGAGTCAAGGGACTTGCTCGAAGAAGTTGTAGAACGGGATCCAGCCTATGCGCCGGCATTCGGTAACCTGATCCAGACCTACGCCGGAACCGGCGAATTTGACAAAGGGGATGCCCTCATCAATCGGGTCGAGCGCATTGTGGGAGACACACCAGGTGTCAGCCAGGCATGGGGGACCCAGGCGGCTGTGCGAGGTGAGTTAGCGACTGCCATTCGCAAAACAAAAATTGCGTACGAAAATAATCCAGCGGCGACAATTGCGAGAGTGTGGTTCGGCTTTACGTTGTTGGACATTGGCGATTTCGAAACGGCATCCCATGCCGGCAATAAATATCAACAAATGATCGCGCAAGGTGCCCTTGGTAATGTCGAAGCGGCGGACGAAATACTCAACAGCATTGAGCTGGAAAACGGTGACAGGTATCTGGCATGGAACAATGTCGCGTATTACCTCGCGAATTCAGGCCGCTATAGTGACCTCAGTAACCTGGTCGAGCGACATTTTGGTGATTATCAAGGCCTTCTGCAGGCACAGTCCGCTGACGGGTACTGGGGCACAGGCTATTATGGCCCGTTGGCATACGCTTACCTGCAACAGGGTGCAGACGCTGCGTTCCAGGGGTTAGTCGAGGCGATGGGAAAAGCGCTTGCTGATCAGCGCGCCGCTGGCATCGACAACAGGTTCCAGTGGTACAGCCAGGCAGAGTATGCTGCCCTGACCGGTGACATAGATAAAGTATTGGAACAAATGCAGCACGCGGTTGCCTCCGGTTATGTATCGACCGCTGCCTTCTCCACACCAATATTCGATTCAATAAGAGAAGATTCGCGTTTCCAGGAAATTGAACGGCAGGTATTGACGCGGGTAGATGAAGAACGGGCGAAGCTCGGTATGGAACCGTATCGGCCGTTTGTTGCGAGTAATTGAATTGTGTTGGTCTTTCTGTAGTGCTCTGGTCAAAGTTAATCGAACTCGCCCGCTGGGCGGGCTCCTACATTACTAATTCGAATTGTAGAAGCCCGCCCAGCGGGCGATCAATGCCCGGATAAACGACCAACAATATTCCACGCGCTGCGTAATTATAAGTGACCAGGATAATGGAGATTTTTTGAACACCAGCAGAGTATTTTTTCTCACCTTACTGACAACGCTCTGTTTCGCCAGCAACCCGGTTATTGCCCATCACTCCTACGCCGCGGAATTTGATCGCAACAACCCGGCAACAATCGAAGGTGTCGTCACCGAAGTCTGGTTCAGGAATCCACACGTTCGCTACTACATTAAGGTTACGAGTGAACAAGGCGAAGAAATAATTTGGGATACGCGCGGCCTAAGTCCGGTAAAGCTCGTCAGACAAGGATGGACCAAAGACACGATTAAAGTTGGCGACCGGATAACAATGCACGGTCACCTCGGCCTCAGCAACAAGACAAGTTTGTCTATTCTTGAGATTACGCTGGCCGATGGCACGGTTCTGTCATCAAGTTCCGTATCTTACGACGTCAAAGAAAAGAAGTAGAAAAATGAAGACCTGCATCTCACCTTCGCTAACATTCGCCCTGGTAATTTTTTTCAGCACCGTTATCCCCCCCGTACTCGCAGCCGACGAAGCAGACTTCGCAGGTTCATGGCGCCTGGAGGTCAGGATACCGGCAGATCCATTGATCGGTCTCCTCGAATTGGAAAAAACCGCGGGCCGCTGGATCGCCCACGTGGAAGGCGGCCCGGCACCGGTCGTAATCGATGGCAGACGTATAGAAGTGACCGTCGATGCCCGGGATCGCCAGGGGTTTGCTTTCAGACGAGTCCTGTCCGGCGAACTGCGCGAGGGCGCGATGACCGGCACACTTGCATCAGTTGATGTCCTGGAAACCGCCGCCGAATTCGGCGAAAACGGATCGTCGTGGAGTGCAGTACGCTGGCGCGACGATTCGCCGGTCCATGCCATCAAAGACGCAAACGAACTGGCCGGCGTATGGGTGCCATTACGGGGTCGGGACTTTCGCAAGTACACGATGGATTTGACGCCAACGGCCAGGGAGTGGCACGCCGGTTACGATGCGCGCCTTGATGAACCACAAAAGCGTTGCATTTCACCGGGACTCGTCGCTGCAGTTACCTGGTCGTTCCCGTTCGAAATCATTGCAGGCCCGGACCGATTGGTCATGCTGTACGAAGCGTACAATTTGTCGCGGCGCGTTTTTCTGGATGACCGCGATATCCCGGAATACTATCCAAACTCCTCGATGGGATATTCGAATGCGCGCCTGGAAAACGGCGAACTTGTCGTGAATACGTCGCTATTGATGAGCAGCATCCGCGATTTCAACGGTGAGCCGATTTCAGACAAAGCGACGCTGGAGGAACGCTATCGTCTTAGTGAAGATGGCAACCGCCTGACGCTCGTGCTGACGATGAATGATCCGGACAACTACCTTCGCCCGCCAATTCGTCGCCGCGCCTGGACGCGACAGGATGATGCCGTGATCTATCCTTTCGAATGCGACCCGGATTCTTTTTTCCGCCAGGTTTTCGATGAAGGGCGGATGGAGGAATACATCAAACGGTCACCGCGTCGACAGTAGGCTCTTATTCGTGGCTAAAGCCGCTCCCACAGTTATGTTGCAGGACCAGCAACAGGTGAGTAATACAGCTTAGCTGTGGGAGCGGCTTTAGCCGCGAATTGCGTCGACAGTAGATATACTGACAATGCGCAGGCCATCATCATTCGCGGCTGAAGCCGCTCCCACAAGTATGTCGCAGGACTGGCAATTGGCGGGTAAGAAAATCTAACTGTGGGAGCGGCTTCAGCCGCGAATGGACAAAACTCCGCGCCAGAAATAATTGCTACGACCCACCACTAACCTTACGCTTAGAATACGCCTCAGCCGACAAACCATATTTATTCAACAGGTCATAAAGCGTAGGACGCGTCACACCGAGCTGCTCCGCTGAACGCGAGATATTGCCAAAGTTTTTCATCAACACTATACGAATCGCTTTCGACTCGGCATGCTGCCGGACTTCGCGCAGGTTAAGTGATTCGACCTCGCTATTCTCAACGTTATCAAGACCAAGATCAGCGGCTGTGACCTGCTTGCCGTCGGCCATAATGACAGCACCCTTGATCTTGTTCTCAAGTTCGCGGACGTTGCCGGGCCAGGAATAAGCGTCTATGGCCGCATTGGCATCATCGGAAAAACCAATAAGCGATCGTCCCTGTTGCTTGACATACTTGGCCAGCAAGATCCGCGCAAGAATCAACCTGCCCTCTTCGCGATCCCTGAGTGGTGGAATATCAATAGTAATTTCGCTGACGCGGTAATACAGGTCTTCCCTGAACAAATTCTCTGCGATGAGATTGAGCGGATTCTGGTTGGTCGCACAAACAACTCTGACATCGACCGAAATTTCCTCACGCCCGCCAACACGTTCGATTACCCGTTCCTGCAGGAAACGCAACATCTTTGCCTGTAGCGCCAATGGCATGTCGCCTATCTCATCGAGGAACAGCGTTCCACCGTCGGCCAGCTCGATCTTGCCATGAGTTTGTTTTACAGCACCGGTAAACGCACCTTTTTCAAAACCGAACAATTCGGATTCCAACAGGTTTTCCGGGATCGCAGCACAGTTTATCGCTACAAACCTGTTTTCGGCACGTGGGCTCAGGCGATGCAGCGCACGTGACAGCAATTCCTTACCGGTACCACTTTCGCCCAACAGGAGTGTCGTCACATTGGTCGGTGCAACTTTTTCAATCATGCGACAGACACTGAGCATGGCTTCGCTGGCCGCGACGATGCCATCGAGCGGGGAATCGCTGACAACGCTTTGCAAGCGGCGAATTTCGCCTTCAAGTTCGGACATATTGAAGGCGCGCTCGACCAGCAGTTGTAGTGTGTCGGTGTCGACCGGCTTTTGATAGAAATCGTAAGCACCCAGCGCCACGGCACGCAGTGCATTTTCCTGGTCGCCGTGACCGGTAACGACGATCACTTTCGTATGCGGAGCCAGTTTTAGCAGCTCCTGCAACGTCGCTAATCCTTCCTCAACGCCTTCGGGAATTGGCGGCAAGCCAAGATCCTGCAACACGACCAGGGGTTCGTGTCGTCGCAGTTCGGTAATGGCTCCGGAACGATCCTCCGCCGTCACTACATCGTAGTCCTCGAAGCACCACTTAAGCTGACTCAGGAGTCCCGGATCATCTTCCACGATCAGGAGTTTTCTGCTTTCGTCACTCAATACAATTCCCTGTTATTACGTGCACAAATCTGAACCGGAGCGCCATGGTGCCACGTCCTTTTACGCTCCGTACGAGTTCAGTATACGGAGGTGTAATAGTGCCATGCCCGTGGCTGCAAATGCAGCGCTGGTGGTCACAGGCGAAAGCGGAACTGGTTCATCAAATGCCGCGTCGAGCGCAGACCAATTGCAATGAAAACTGTGACAACCCTGGACAACGCAGAAAAATAAGCGTGATCGCAGCACTGCCAGTTTGACATATGACAACAGCGGATCCCGCCGGCCGTTGCAAAGCGGGTGTTTTCGCCAACGCATCCATAAGTATTTTCCGCAGTTGCGAATCGTTCTCATTTGCGTTACCGTTCTCATTAAATAAAGAATCCGCATCGGGAACCGAAATATGCAATCCGTACCATCGCTCAAGGGACTACTGAGCACCCTGCTCCTGGCCTCTGCTGCCACAACACTGAACGCACAGGAAGCGATGCCGGGCGGCCATGACACGGCACTCGACAACATCACCATTATCGGCCACCGTCGCGACCCGGCCGATGTGCCAGGCTCCGCACACGTCATCGACCAGGAAGACTTGCAGACCTTCTTGCAGGGCGATGTCATGCGGGTACTGCGCGCGGTTCCCGGCGTCTACCTGCAGGAAGAGGACGGCTTCGGTCTGCGGCCGAACATTGGCATCCG
>CAYOHF010000104.1:0-12040 GCA_964403695.1 uncultured Woeseiaceae bacterium
CTTTCGTCTAATCATGCGCGAGTCCAGAAAAACCCTCGCCCGCTCAACCCCGGAAGATATCGTCGCCAGCGCCAGCGAACTATTGAGCAGTATTGGCAAATCCAAGGTGCCCCGTTTCATCCGCGAGCGTCTGGACAAGCTGTCGGTGATGATTCAGATGCTGACCGATTACGAATGGCGGTTGCCGCACAAGGATTCCACCCGGGTCTTAAACGCTCTCGCTTATTTCACTGAACCTGAAGACCTTATCCCGGACCATATTCCAGGCCTCGGCTTCCTCGATGATGCGATCATGATCGAACTGGTTGTGCGTGAGCTTAAACACGAGATTGAGGCTTATTCCGATTTCTGCGATTTTCGTAACAGCCGCAAACCTGGTTACAGGATCAAGACCAGCAGCAGCGATATAACCCGGGAGCAATGGCTGCAGGGACGTCGTGAAGATCTACAATCGCGAATGCGACGCCGCAGGAAGCGCAGCAAGGAAAAAAGCGGTGGCGAGGGCCCTCTTCTATAATCCGCAGAATGCTTTACATAACTGTATTTAGCGGCAGGTTGCCGGAGTTAGCGGTAATTTTTTCCATATCCTGCCAGAGCTTACGGCCAAAAATAGACGCCCGTAGCGGTCAGCGCCGCCCACATGACACCCTGCAGGGGCCAGCGTGCCACGTGATCTTTTAACAAAGTATAGAAACTCATCGCCGAAATTGCGGTCAGAGCTGTAAAGATGGCAAAACTGATGAAAAGTGGCCGGATTTCGTGGCTTAATCTCGGATAGTCATCGCCGAGGATAAGGAAGACGAACATGACTGCGGCCAGACTGAAGGCGATGGACAGGCAGGAGCCAAGCAAAATACCGGTGATAACTGTAAGCGGGCGCATCAGCGCATAGTACGCTCTGGCAGCGCGAAAATGCCCGGAAAGCGATATATTTGACGAATACACCCTTGATCGGGAAGCCCATGCCAACTAGCCTAACCCAACTGGGTTTGAGCAGACCCGTATGTGCCACACATGGAGAGAACTTTTGAAGAAAATTCTGACTGGCGTCCAAAAACGGATATTACTTGGCGCTATTGCCATATGGACTTTGTCGGCAGCCACCAATGGCCCGACAGTCCTCGGCGATGACCATCTGTCACCAGACGGTCGTCACGAAAAAATTGGCCAGCTGGTTACAGAATTTGTCCAAAAATCTCATTATGGGACGACGACAGTAGACGACGATCTCTCATCGTTGGTGCTCGATCGATATATTAAGGCGCTGGACAGCAACCGCATGTATTTCCTCGAATCCGACGTCGCCGCATTCGAACAATACCGATACCAGCTTGACGATATGGTTCGTTCGGAGCCGTTGGATCCAATTTTCGAAATGTTTGACTTATATCGAACCAGAGTGCGCGAACGCCTGAATTTTGCGCTGCTGCAACTTGAATCAGAACCAGATTTTTCTATCGACGAAGAATATTCTTTTGACCGGGAAGAATTGCCCTGGGCCATAACCACGGCCGAACTCGACGAGATATGGCGCAAGCGCGTCAAGAACGATGCACTGGGCCTCACGCTGGCCGAGAAAGACTGGGAGGAGACCCAGGAAGTCCTGCACAAACGCTATTCGCGTTTTCTCAAACGCATGGATCAGGCCAAGAGTGATGATGTATTCGAAACCTTCATGAACGCGTTCGCTCACACACTTGACCCGCACTCCAGTTACCTGTCGCCACGCAATTCCGAGGAATACCGAATTCAGATGAGCTTGTCATATTTTGGCATTGGCGCTTCCCTGCAAATCGAAGATGACTACGTGATGGTGATCAATATCATCCCGGGCGGACCGGCCGCCATTGATGGAATTTTGCAACCGAAAGACAAAATTACCGCTGTAGCACAGGGTGAGGATGGCGAACTCGTCGACGTCATAGGCTGGCGTCTGGACGATGTTGTGCAGATGATCCGTGGACCTGCGGATACGGTCGTAAGACTGCAGATAATGTCGGCTGGCGCGTTACCCGGTGCCGAGGAAAAGATCATCAACGTGACCAGAAACCAGGTCAAACTGGAAGAGCAGGCAGCCAAGAGTGAAATTATCACCATGCCGCGAGAGGGGCGTGACTGGTCAATCGGCGTCATCGAGGTGCCGAGCTTTTATCGCGATTACCGGGCATTGAGCAACGGCGACAAGGACTACACAAGCACGACCAAAGACGTCAAACGCCTCATCGGGGAACTGGAAGAACAGGGCATTGATGGGCTGATCATTGATTTGCGTAACAATGGTGGCGGACACCTCACTGAGGCCACTGCCCTGTCCGGACTTTTCATAGACAACGGACCTGTTGTGCAACTGCGCAATTCAACCGGTCGCATCAGCAGGCTTGACGATCCCGATCCGGTGCCACGGGTCGCGTACAACGGCCCAATGGGCGTATTGGTAAACCGCTACAGTGCTTCGGCATCAGAAATCTTCGCGGCCGCGATACAGGATTACGCACGCGGTGTGATTATCGGCCAGCAAACCTTCGGCAAAGGCACCGTGCAAAACCTTTATTCGCTGGACCAGTATGTGCGTAACCCTGAAGACGAGGGTCTCGGCCAGCTAACACTGACGATCGGCAAATATTATCGTGTGACTGGAGAAAGTACGCAGCATCGGGGTGTCGATCCTGATATCAGCCTGCCCTCGCATATTGACGCCGAGGTTGTCGGTGAAAGCGTGCGTGAAAGCGCGTTGCCGTGGGATACGATCCGCACGACCAAGTTTCGCGCCGGTGACCCCCTGGACACCACTATCAACACGCTGACCGCCAGCCATATTTCACGCAGCAAGGATGATCCTGACTTTCAGTACCTGGTGGAGGGTATTCGCGATATCGAGGAAGTCCGTGCCCGCAAGACCGTTGCTTTGAATATCGACAAGCGGCGCGAGGAACGGGAAGAAAGCATGGCGCGGCGCCTGGAGCGTGAAAACGCCCGACGTGCCGCCCTGCAACTTGAGCCGCTTGCCAGCATGGAAGAACTCGAAGACACCGAGATACCGGACGTACAACTTGACCAGGCAGCTGGTATTGTTACAGACATGGCTGAACTGAGCGCGATCGAAGCAGCACCGACTCAGACTGCGCGCATTGCAAAATAGATGCCGCACAAGACGCGCTTGCATGACATGAAACAGGTGTTATACTGAACTACAACACCAATCTACCTAACTGCAGGTAAGTGGAGAACGCCGTGGACTCAAGCAACTCGACCAGGGATTTCACCAAAGCCGGATTCGTTGCTTTGGCTGCAACGCTGGTGCTGTCTGCAGGCTGGAGCACTGTCGCTCTGGGCGCAACCAGCTCACTTGTCCCATGCGATCAGGTCGCACGCAACCTCACAAGCCTTGACGTAGCCGTTGCGGCCCTGTCAGTCGATTTAGTTGATCATGTCACCACTGAGCCCAAGCCAGGCAGTTTTGCGTCAATCGAAACAAATTCGGACACCACCGATACCCTGGCTCCGCTCCTGTATTTGGCTCCACGTGTAGCAACCATGCTTCGCGACGTATTCGAACCCGCCGCGGCGAACCAGCCACTGGATAGCGACGAAGACCTGCAAACATCACCCGTTGCTGAGAGCACAGACGAGACACGTTCCGCTGATGTCGAAGACGAAAACGAAATCAACCTGCCAAGATTCCAAAGGCAAATGTTTCGCACAGATATTTGACTTTCCTGCCCCGCTGATTGCAACGGCAAGCCTTTCGCATCGAAAATTGAAACCCGCAGTGGATTTCGTGAATGCCCGCACTGACAGTGCTAGCGGCTTAAGACCTTGTTAATTCCCCAGCAATTTTCACTCAGCATATTGACATCGCTTTCGCGGACAATTCCGTCATCGCTAATTCTCAATAACGCCTTAACGGATTCCGAATCTGGTACCGCATCTGTTTTCTCGTGAAATGTGGCCCGCTCTCCCAAAAGCCTGGCTCGTTTTTGTAATATTTCGGCAAATTCAGCGTCTTGCTCAATTTTCTCGGTGCACTTTTGCATGCGCAGCAATAGCTGTTCACACTCGTATTTGCTGCCATAGGCGATCGCACCGACACTTTTCTCGCTTGCCTCTTTGATCAGGTCCGCAAGATCATCGTCGGCAAAGTGCACATAAAGATGCTGCGCAAATGCAATGATCATCAGGTTGATCGAACGTTTGGTCGCAATGTCGAGCCCCTGACAACCAGGCGGCTGCCGAGTCTGAATCGCCTGCACTTCATCCTTGAGCAATTGCTCTTCCTGCTGTGCGGCCTCGATCTGCGCCGCAATATCGTCGAGAAGTTTAGTCAGTGAGCGGCCGCGGAAGAACCTCACGAAAGCACTCATTGCGGTCAGGCGCCGTCGTTCCGCTTGCAACTGATCTTCCAGTTGCTGAACGAGGTCACGTTTTTCAAGGATTTGCAGCTTGACCTGACCGGCCTCCTCGGCGACCTTGTTATTCCAGTCGCCCAGAAAACTGTCGTGTTCTTTTTGCTCGCGTTGCTGTTTTAGCTGTTCCGCGAAATTGCCAAGTTTACGTTCGTTCTGCATTGCCATGGCGCGAAACTGAAAGTACACCACCACGTTATGCGCTAATTGCGGATCAAGCAGCAGACCCTCGATGTGATCCAGTTTTTGTTGCAGGCGTGCAGTCGCGCCCTCCTGCCTTTTAATCTTGTCCTGTAGCCGAAACTGCTCCTTGCGCATCCCTGCGAATTCTTTCTTGAGTTCGGCACGGTTCCAATACAGGTCCATCAGCTTTTCGCTGTCCTGTGATTTCTCCGCCGAGCTGCCAAAAATTGCGGTCAGGTTAGACAAGTCATATCCTTTTTACATAATGCAGATGCTGCAGACACCGCGGCATCTGCATTTCCTGCGGGGATAATGACAAGTTGTGGGCGCTCAATCCTTGATTGAATCGACAGTTTTGCAGCTAATCGTGGAGCGCCGGCAAGCGCCTTGGCAGGGGGTGTTACGGCTGCCGTTCCAGAACCAGGTGGCCCTGGTCCATGAGGTATTCCAGCCACTTGTTCAGGACGATATTACGTCGCCAGCGAATGTCCAGCTCGGCACGGTGCATTCTGCACAAACGCCGCAGTTCCGTATGCCGGTGCTCACCGCAGAAACCCATCGTTTCTGCCAGTTGACCATCGAGATACACGCGAATCTTCATGTCGGGATCGGCAACGCGCGTGCCGTTTTCATAGAAAAAATATGACAAAGACAATGTGATGGTGTATCGACTACGTTCCAGAATCTCGACATGTAGATCACAATCCCCTGCAACCCGGGACTTGTAGTAACCGTCCAGTCGATTCAACTCGGGTATGAGTCGTTGCAGTCGCAAATAGTTGCTCTCATATAGAGACATCAAGCCAACAAAACTTCCTGGCTTTACTATTGTCTCTGGAACAAGTTGATAATCATGCAACATGTATCGAATATATCACAAGAAACAAGATACAAAAGTGATGTGAATTCGGTTTCGTTATTGCGAAAAATCAAGGTCGAACTCTGCGCTCAACACCTGTATTATTAAGAATCCTGCTCGCGATCTCTTCTATAGAAAACTCCGTCGTATCCACATTCGGAATGCCGTATTTCTTGAATATTTTTTGCGCTTCCCGCAATTCGTATCTGACTTGCTGAGCCGAAGAATATTTCCCCAATGCACGTCGCTCTTTTCTGATTTGTTGCAGGCGAGTCGGTGCGATCGTCAAACCAAAAAGCTTTTCTTTTTCTTTCACCAGAAAGTCCGGTAGTGAGCCATTGTCCAGCTCCTCATCTGTCAATGGAAAATTGGCAGCATAAACGCCGTACTGCAACGCCAGGTACAGGCAGGTTGGCGTTTTTCCCGATCGCGATACACCCACAAGGATGACGTCGGCCATTTCGTAATTGCGGGTGACGCCACCGTCGTCATTCGCCAACGCGAAGTTGGTTGCTTCTATGCGCTTCATATAGCTCTCAATATCACTCATGCCGTGCGCTCGGCCGGCAGTATGCGTCGCTTTTTTCTGCAGCTCTTTTTCCAGCGGCCCGAGGAATACGTCAAATATATCGAGATACAAACCCTTGGACTCGCGTACCACAGAGCGAAATTCATCCTGTACCAGCGTGGAAAAAACAAGCGGCCGGTCACTCCCCTCACCTGCAGCCGCATTAATCTTCTCGACGGCCTCGTGTGCCTTGTCATCGCTATCAATAAATGGCAAAGTCACCTGCCGAAATTTCTGGCCCTCAAACTGCGTTAGAAGGCTGTGGCCCAGTGTTTCGGCGGTAATACCGGTCTGGTCAGATAGAAAAAATACGCTACGCTTACTCATATAAGGACATTCCCGGATTGCTGCTTAGTCGCTTGCAGTTTTTCATTAGTCATTGTTTGATTGTCCATTTCCCAAGGCCCAATACAAGGGAGTAGATTTTGCAGCCATACGTAATCAAGCTTGACGAGCTTGGCATGCAGGATATTGAAACAGTTGGCGGCAAGAACGCGTCGCTGGGTGAAATGATCAGCAATCTAGGCAATCTCGGCGTTGATGTGCCGGGTGGGTTTGCCACCACGTCTGCAGCTTATCGTGAATTCCTGAAAACAGGCGGCCTGGGTGAGCGTATAAACAACACGCTGCAGGACCTGGACGTTGATGATATTGCTGCCTTGAGAGAAGCTGGCAAGTCGATTCGTGAGTGGATCATGGATACGGAATTGCCCGAGCGACTGACGGCGGACATCAGCCAGAGCTGGGAAGAGATGTCTGGCGGCAAAGATATTGCGGTCGCCGTACGGTCATCTGCCACCGCCGAGGACTTGCCGGACGCATCATTTGCCGGCCAGCAGGAAACATTTCTTAACGTGCGCGGCATAGATCATCTGATCGTAGCACTACATGAGGTTTTCGCATCACTCTATAACGATCGGGCCATTGCTTACCGTGTCCACCAGGGCTTTGACCATTCGCTGGTCGCGCTCTCGGTAGGCGTTCAATACATGGTGCGCAGCGATATTGGTGCTGCCGGCGTCGTTTTTACTCTGGATACAGAATCAGGCTTTCGCGACGCAGTATTCATCACGTCATCTTATGGCCTGGGTGAAACGGTCGTGCAGGGCGCCGTAAACCCGGACGAGTTTTATGTTTATAAACCGGCGTTGAAAAGTGGCAAATTTGCGATCCTGCGCAAGAATCTTGGCAGCAAAGCAATCAAGATGATTTACAGCGAAGATCCGCGCCCGGGCAAAACCGTCGACACTGTCGATGTTGATCCGGCGGACAGCATGCGTTTCTCACTAAGCGATGCAGACATTACACAACTGGCACAGACGGCCGTAACCATTGAAGAACACTACGGTCGGCCGATGGATATCGAGTGGGGCAAAGACGGTTCAGACGGCCGCCTGTACATACTCCAGGCACGTCCGGAAACGGTGCAAAGTCGCAGCGGCAATACCATCGAACGATTCACATTGAAAAGCCGCTCTGAAATACTCACGACAGGACGCAGCATCGGGCAAAAAATTGGCTTTGGTAAGGCCAAGATTATTCGCGATGCCAGCGAAATGGATCGCATTCAGCCTGGTGACGTACTGGTTTCCGACATGACCGATCCCGATTGGGAGCCGGTAATGAAGCGCGCATCTGCGATTGTCACCAACCGGGGTGGACGTACCTGCCACGCAGCAATCATTGCTCGCGAACTCGGTGTCCCGGCCGTGGTTGGATGTAGTGACGCCACAACGACTATTCCCGATGGTCGCGAGGTGACGGTCAGTTGCGCGGAAGGCGATGAGGGTTACGTCTACGATGGCCACCTTGAATTCGAAGAAACGCAGATTGAACTGGACGCGCTTCCCGATATTCCGGTGAAGATAATGATGAATGTCGGCAATCCGGACAGGGCCTTCGATTTCGCGAACATACCGAATCACGGTGTCGGTCTTGCGCGCCTGGAATTCATCATCAACCGCATGATCGGCGTGCACCCCAACGCATTGCTCGAGTACGACAAACTGGACAGCGACACGCGAGAAGCTGTGAATGAACAGATGGCAGGATACGATGATCCCGTCCGTTTTTTCGTCGACAAACTAGCTGAGGGAATTAGTGTAATTGCAGCAGCCTTTGCGCCGGAGCCGGTCATTGTTCGATTGTCGGATTTTAAATCGAATGAATATGCGAACCTGATTGGTGGCGAAAAATACGAGCCCGCAGAAGAAAACCCGATGCTGGGTTTCCGTGGCGCTGCACGTTACGTCTCCGAAAGTTTCAGACCGTGCTTCGACCTCGAGTGCGAAGCATTGAAAAAAGTTCGCAATGATATGGGTCTTACAAACGTGCAGATTATGATTCCGTTTGTGCGCACCGTTGCCCAGGCGAAACAGGTCATTGACCTGTTGGCGGAGAACGGCCTGGAACGTGGCAAGGATGATCTCAAGATAATCATGATGTCTGAATTACCCAGCAACGCGTTACTGGCGGACAAGTTCCTTGAGTATTTCGATGGCATGTCGATCGGTTCGAACGATATGACGCAGTTGACACTTGGGCTTGACCGCGACTCTGCGCTGATTGCTGACTTGTTTGACGAGCGCGACGAAGCGGTAAAGGCAATGCTGTCGATGACTATCAAAGCCTGCCTGGCCAATAAGAAGTATGTCGGAATCTGTGGTCAGGGCCCGTCGGACCACCCTGACCTGGCACGCTGGCTGGTTAGCGAGGGCATAGAGAGCATGTCTCTGAACCCGGACACTGTCGTTGAAACCTGGATGTTTCTGGCGGGTAAAACCGTTAGTTAGTCGCGCTCAACGTCGCGAAGCGTTTCAGATAGATTCAAAAACTGTCGTATCTCGATTTTTTCTGCCATTTCATCCGCGGCAGAACCAGTCCCAGCAAGACACCACCAAACAGAACCAGCGCTCCTGTGATAAACCAATTGCGCGTTGTCTGCCCTGACAGCGTATCGTTCGCCTGTTCGAGAACACTGACCTGGATTTCGGTGTCGGTTAGTTGTTGTTGCAGATTCTTGTTTTGACTGTCGATTGCCAGCGTATTCGCTGCCGTCTGGCGAATTTCAGCCAGATCTTTCTGCAATGCGGCTTCGCTGCGCTCAAGTTCGGCGATGCGGCTCTTGGCAGTGTCGTACTCGCCACGAATAGCGCCCAATTGCGACTCTCTTGAAGTGCCCGATGCATTTGCGCTGGTCAGCTGCTGAGTCAGCGTCTGCAACTGCTGGCGCGCTGAGGCTTCCGACATCAGGTAGCGAGTCAGCACCCAACCTTCGGTGCCGCCGTTCGTTCTGACACGGGTATAGCCAGCATCTGCATCATCCTCGAGAACCTCAAGTTCGGTGCCACTCTCAACCATCATCTGAATAGCGTTGCTGGTGCTGGGTCCCGTACGTAGTGTCACCTCAAATACATCACTGACCCACGCAGACTCTGCCTGAGCCATTGCAGACAAAGACAAGCCGAAAATAAGTACACAAGTTAGCTGCAGAAATCGTTTTTTGATCATTTGAAAAATTCGCCCGTTCGTAACGCCGCCACTATATGACATGGCGATTTGCGGTGCCAGAAAAACATCAATATTCAGCCTGGAACGGCACCGGGTCGCAGGACTGCTCATCCACGTATCGGCGCCTTTTTCCAGATGACGAGATTATTATTGGCGGGCATTGCGTACAACCGAAACCGGGTCATACCATTGGCTAGCGCCAGAGTATCCAGGTCCTCCAGGTTACGAATCCCCATTGCTTCGTCCTGTGCCTTCAGCGAAGCATCAAAATTCTCATTGCCAGGGCTGTTAAATGCCCCGTTTTGGTTGAATGGACCATAAAGGCAGAATACGCCCTCCTCCGTGAGGCAGGAGCCGACGATGCGAAACATACATTCAACAGCCGGATAACTCATGATGTGTGCCGTATTCGCCGAAAAAACAGCGTCATAGGATTCGCCCGGTTCGTTGGTGTCTTCTACATCAAGCACGAGCGGTGGCAGGATATTTTTCAGTCCCGCATCCGTGAGCCAGGCGATGATGCCTTCATGATTCATCTCCCGATCGCTGCATTGCCAGCTCAGATGCGGCATTGCGCGACCGAACCAGACAGCATGCTGCCCGGTTCCGGAGCCAATCTCCAGAACGGACGACTTGCCGCGAAGTTCGGTTTGCAGCACTTCCAGGATCGCGTCCCGATTGCGCTCAGTCGCAGGTGCGTTGGGTTTTTCAGGCATTATTTTCCGAGCAGGACGTTTTGGTCAAAAAACGAACTGCGGTAGTAGTCAAGTTCAGCAATCGAATCGCGAATGTCATCCAAAGCCCGGTGTGATGATTCTTTTGTGTAGCCTTTGGCGACCTGTGGTGCCCAGCGCTGCGCCAGAATCTTCAAAGTACTGACATCCAGATTACGATAGTGGAAATACTCTTCCAGCGCGGGCATCTGGCGAGCCAGGAACCGTCGATCCTGACAGATGCTGTTGCCGCACATCGGTGAGGCACCGGCATTGACGTGCTTTGCCAGGAATTCCAGTGTTTGCAACTGCGCATCTTCCACCGACAAATCACTCTCAAGCACCCGCGCTGTCAGTCCCGACGAACCGTGCTGGCGCGTATTCCATTCGTCCATCGCATCCAGCACCTCTTGCGACTGTCCAACCGCCAGCACGGGCCCGACCGCTTTCTCGTTGAGATCCTGGTCAGTCACAATGGTGGCTATTTCAATGATCTGGTCGCTAACAGTGTCGAGCCCGGTCATTTCCAGGTCGATCCAGATAAGATTCGTTGACCTTCCGTCAGCACTTTTCTCTTCGTCTTTGGCCATGCAATTCCCTGCGCTCAGTTCGATTTACACTACGTGCGCAAAGTGTATCAGTGCCAGGGGGTGCAAGGCTCGCCACCTGTCGGCATACTGCGGCGTAATGCATACCGATCAGCACAAGAGCTCGCCAGATGACGCCTGACCCGGCTCAGGAGGCGCTGGTCATCGCAACCTTCAGCCGCCAGATGTTGCTGAGACTGGACGACAGTTCTGAAGTGCGGGCCCGCATCAAAGGAAAGAAGATTCGTCCTGTGTGCGGCGATAGAGTTGCGGTAGAGCCACTCCCGAATGAGCCGGAGTGGCTCATTACCAATATCCTGCCGAGAGCGAATGAACTAAGGCGACCAGATACCCGCGGCCGCATTGAGATATTGGCCGCAAACCTGAATTTTATTGCTGTCGTCGCCGCTGAAGCGCCACCAGTCGACTGGTTCATTGTCGATCGATACCTGGCGGCAGCCGAATTGATGGCGGTGGAGGCGATGGTGATATTCAACAAGACCGATTTGCACCCGGCATCCGAATCATCGGCATCCGCATTGACCGACTACCAGACAATCGGTTACAAAACAATAAGTTGCAGTGCTACCGACGGCACTAATGTGGACCAGCTTGGGCTCTTTTTGCGCGCCAGCACGGCAATAATCGTCGGCCAATCCGGCGTCGGGAAATCGAGCCTGATCAACCGCATGCTCGGCGACAACAAGCTGCGCGTCCGCGAAATTTCTGCGGCAACTGGCGAGGGGCGACATACCACCGTCAATTCGGCAATGCTGATGTTGCCGGGTGGTGGCTCCGTCATTGATTCACCCGGTGTTCGCGATTACGCACCAGTGATTGATCGCCCGGATGATGTCATCCACGGTTTTCGCGAAGTTCGTGAATACGGACAGCACTGTCGCTTCGCCAACTGCCGGCATTTGCGTGAGCCGGATTGTGCTGTGAAGTCCGCTGTGGAAGACGGCAAGATCAGTGCAAGACGTTACGAGAGTTTCCGCAGACTGCTGTCGACATCCCAGGAGCTGGCGGGAAAACGCAATTGATCTCGATTTGCTGAGTTTCGTCAGCAAATTCATCACTGAGATTCCGGCTGGCATTCGCGGCTGAAGCCGCTCCCACAGACTCTCTCAATGCTGGCAAAACCTTACCCATTGGTACCCTTCGTGGGAGCGGCTGTCTCAATGAATGTACTTATGTTCCAGGATTTAGGAATGCAC
>CAYOHF010000105.1:0-12013 GCA_964403695.1 uncultured Woeseiaceae bacterium
AGACACCTA
This sequence comes from uncultured Woeseiaceae bacterium, assembly GCA_964403695.1. GTDB lineage: Bacteria > Pseudomonadota > Gammaproteobacteria > Steroidobacterales > Woeseiaceae > SZUA-117. The sequence goes on from CAYOHF010000105.1 coordinate 10, forward strand.
TTTCCTTATTTCGACTTGTGCTGACGTTTTGCGGCGCATTGAGGATTGGTGTCTGCCCATCGCCCATTTTTCACACACGTGGCTGCTGCACCCGGTGGCGAAATCGTGGTTGTTTGCTGTAGCCTTGCCTGGCCGGCTAATTGCCCTGGATGAGAACCGGGCAGGCTTGACCCCTCGAAGGCATGACTCCTCGACTCCTCCAAATGCTAAGATTTACCGAATTGGAAAGGGCCGCTAATGACCCAAAGCAGGCGTCGTCGGCACTGAACCTCAGATCTGCGCAGACATTTTCTAACGGTTAATTTTATGACACCGAGAAGCATTAAGGACATTGCAGCGCTATTTGGAAAAAGAGGTCGAAACGATTAACTGGAATAATTCGGTTCGACCCCCTTTTTGTGTTGTCCACGTCGTGATTCTAAGTGTCTGCTTTGCTCAAGAGCGGCCGATCACCAGAGTAAGAACTTGGAGCAGCCTTTTGCGGAATGTTATAAATTTTTACACCGGCACCATTAATAATGGTCGCAGGCTGGCTGATTAACCGGAGAAGATCATGATGAAGAACGCCGTACTCACTATTCTCGCCATGCTGCTCTCGCAGTTGCCAACTAGCGTTCATGCGGAAGATGCAAGTGTCAGCAACGACCCGACAGCGATCGAAAAAGCGGCACTGACGGTCGTTGCCAAACGTATCGATGGTTACAACAATCACGATGTTGACGCCTATCTTGCCGCTCACGACGAAGATCTTGAAATCTATGAGTATCCGGACAAGTCGATCGGCCACGGTCGTTCCCACTTGAAGAAGATCTTTGGACCGATGTTGGAACAGGGTAAAGGCAAGATCATAGTGAAACACCAAACGGCCATTGGTAATACGGTCGTAAGTGAAGAATACGTCAGTTTTGGCGGTCCCGATTTGCAACACATCGTGGCCATCTACACGGTCGAAAACGGATTGATAAAAACCGTTCGGTTGGTCGAGCCGGATTGAGACTCGGCGTGATGCGGTTCGACTAGCGTACTCACTGCTTCGCGGATTTCAAATGATGATGAAATTCCATGAGAAAAGAGAAGTGGAAACGAACGACTGCTAGTGGCCGATAGCAGCCGCTCGGCTAATATGATGGTGACGGGCTGCTTCTGACCCAAAGCAGCCTGTCGAGCTGACCGCCGCTTGGCGGTAATAATAGGCATTATTTTTAACTTTCGGTGTCTCTAAGACGACCCAAGTGAGCGTCCCATCCGGCGTCAAGCGCTCCGGTAACGATACCGGCAAACTCCCGGCAACAGACTTTCTGATCTGCGAAAACAATTTATGCCCACGTCCCTGTGCGATGGGAGCACTGTCTGGGATCAGCAGTCTATGCCAGCGCCACCCTCTCAGAACCCCGGTACGACCCAGCTTCCTTAGCTCGTAACTTTCGGATCGAGGATAGATATTTCCAGCGGCTGCGAATCAAAATGAATATCGCGTTGAGGGAACGAAAACTCGATATTGTTTTCGCGAAAGTGAGTCGTGATTGCCTTATGTAATTCATGCCGCGTAGGAATGGCATCATGAATGCCCTTCACAAACACACGCAGTTCGAACCCCAGGCTATTATCGCCAAATTGGTCAAACAACACCGACGACGCAGGCTCATCAAGCACTCTCAAATTGAGCCTGGCAACTTCTAGCAATGTCTCTTCAACCAGGTCGATGTCCGAGTCATATGCGACACCGACCGGAATATTCAGGCGCATGATCGGATCCGTCAACGTCCAGTTGATTAGTCGTTCGGAAATGAAGGCCTTATTCGGAATAAGGATCTCCTTTCGATCCCAATCCATAATCGTTGTTGCACGTATTCGAATCCGCGTCACAATTCCGGACTGATCACCGAGCGTTACGGTGTCACCCAATCGAATGGGGCGTTCAAAAAGTATCAAAATACCAGAGACAAAATTTGCCACAATTTCCTGCAGTCCGAAACCTAGTCCGACACCCAGTGCAGCAATCAGCCACTGCACCTTGGACCACTGCGCACCAATCATTTGGAGTGCCACAATTGCGCCGGTTAGTACGATTACGTAGGTCACCACGCTGGTGACCGCATAGCTCGTTCCGGCTGCGAGCGACATGCGGCTGAGCACCAGAACTTCGAGTGTCCCCGGGATGTTCTTGATGCCCAGATAAGTAATCAACAGAACGATCATCGTTGCCAGCAAATTCCACAACGTGATGTTCTTGACCACGGCAACACCTTCAATATCAGTCGTGACCTGCCAGAGCGTGACTGATTGTAGTGGCTCAAACGCGATGGGTAGATCCGCCCAGATCGCACCTATACCGAATACGGCAGCGATTGATACAAGGAGTGTGATCAGGGTTCGCGAGTGATGACTTATGGTCTGTAAATCTATCTCATCCGTGTTCAGCGGCACTGGCCCTGCTTCTGACTCTGTGTCAACATTTGCTGCTGCCGCACGTCGAGCCTGGGCCCGCTTCAGTGCGAGCTTCCTCTCAGATACTGCGACCGCTCGGATTGCAAAATCAAAGACCAGCAGCGAGCCGATAAACATACCGATAGTCGCCAATAACCTCACGCCAAGCAAATTGGCGGCTTGTTGGTATCCAAGAAACGCGAGCATCGCGAGTATCAGAGGCAGCAGGATTCCTAACAGAACGATACTGAATCGAAAAAACGGTCGATGCAGACGTGCGCCTGAAGGCTTTACGAAGATCGATCCCCGCGCGATACTCAGCCATAGACCGGCAAACAATAGCGACGCCAGTAAATAGGCTATTCGTCCGATGCTGGCAACGGCCTCGGAATTGCCGAGATAATGCGCGACGATGGTTGCTACCGCTGCAACAAGAAATGGCGGCATGAACAGTCGTAATTTTCGTCGAACCAGGTCCAACTCTGCCAATTGCCAATGAAAATGCAATTCGGCGAGCCCGTCGGTACGCATCGCTTGACGGAAAAATTCGAATCCAAAGCAAACCAGGGCTGAGAGTAAGAATGCCGGCAGCAATTCAGGCCTTGCATTGGCAATAGTCAGTGACAACAGGCCCGGTGTCGCGACCACCAACGGGAACGGCAGCGCCAATAGTAAAGTGCGCCATAGGGCTTGAAGTGTCAGCGCCACTCGGTCTAATTGAACATATCCGATCCAGCCACGCATCTCTCGGAGTGCCGCAACATGCTTCCTCTTGAGGTATAACAGCGCAGCAACCAATAGCGCGGCAAGTACTGATAAAAGAGGTTGACGAACGAATAGTTGTGCGACCGAGGGCGTACTGTTGGGGACGCCATCGGTTTGGGCAGAATCCGAGTCAATGCCCATCATTGAACTAAAGGTCGCCATTCCGATGACTTCCGCGCTGGGACTCCATAAAAGATGCCGATCAACTCGTTCCTGGTATGCATCCCCCATCTCATTGAGTCGCTGCACTTGATCGTCAATCAAAAAAAGCTGCTCGTCGTACTTTGTATATTCCTCAGTGAGTTGGCCAATTAAATCACGTTGCAGGTTACGCACGATGTTCGCCAGTTGCTGCTCCGGCGCTACAGAGTTGTCATCTGACAGTTCACGTTCATTTTCGTGAAGCCAGAGTTCCTGGGATGCCTCAAACAATTCGAATTGGCGCAGCCGCAATTCCGACAGAGCCCGGTCGAAGTCGCCCTCCTCCTCAGCCGTCAGCGGCTCGCTATTCATTAACTTTTTTTGCCGCAGCAGTGCTGCACCAAATTTCGGCGATCTTGGCAGCCGCGGTCGCTCCAATTGTTCCGTCAACCCACTCAGCTGATTGCTTAAGCGGTCAACCTGTTTACGAATCAAGCTGTTACGTTCGGCCAACGTGGCGCGCGTCTCAACAAGCTGCCTTAGTTCTTCCGCGAGCTCAACGTTTCGAATAGCACGAGCGAATAGCCTGCCGCCAACAGGCTCGACTGATTCTGCTAATCCTTGCGCCTGCACAACACCACTGTCAGCGTCTTCAATACTCTGTGTAAACTCCGAGGAGCTGAGTCGCTCAATCTGATCCTCTACGGCCGCAATATTCAATTGCAGCAGCTCAAGTTGCCGACGCAGTATGTCCAGCCTTGATCGACGGCTAAGCAGCCGTTGGTCCAGCATGTCGATCCTGCTGCGTAACATGGCACCATCAGCGGCGCGAGCTTCGACAGCTGCACCTTGGATGGATTCGGACAATGCGCTGCTTATCGTGCCCAAAAGCAATTCGTCGTATCGCTCCGTGGTTTCCGCAATGAGCCTGGAAATATCCGCACCCAGTTCATCACGTATCTCCGCCTCAAGGTTAGCGGCCTGATTCTTCCAGTCTCTTTGCGTCAGTCGTCGCGCCGCCAACATGGATTGCAGTTCGGTCGGAGACATACGGGTCGGATCTGGCAACGACGGTACACTGAACACTGACAACTCGGTATCCAGCGCAGCGATTTGTTCGGGGGCAGTAATTTGAACTTCCGAAAAGAGTCGTGCCCGTTCTTGATACTCGGACTGTCGCAATAGCGACGCTTTTGTTCTTTCGAAATACTGGATGAGGGCGCCTTTCTCGTCGGCGGATAGCACCGCCGTGCTTTGGACGACCTGAATTCGATTTTCCAGTTCATCCAAAGTGGGCAGGATACTTGTAGGTCCACCCTGCGCGCACACGAGAAGTGGTACGCATAGTAGCAGGCAGGCGAAAGCCACAGGCTGCAACAGGCTGAAGGCTCGGTTTGACCCCATGACTTAGTCCTTTCCAATTCCGGCAATAAGATGTTTCCAGCACAAGCACCTGGAAAATCACATCGCACTATGCCATGCCAAACGATAACAGCCTAAACCGTTGACGATGCGAACCTCACCGTATCCGACAGATCCGCGTGTCTCGAGGTATTAGCGATCCGAACCGACCGATTCGCTCGCCAACAGAATAGGTCAAGACTTGCCGTTGGTGCCGCGGGCAGCTCCTGCTGACGATCGCGGTTGTTCAGATAATTCACGCCCGAAGCATTGATCAGATCAACAAATTCGCTCAATTCCACCCGTGTTCAATATTTTGGCTGTGCGAGAGCCCAGAGAATTTGCTGCAATTTAGAATGGCAGACCTGGACAGTCAAAGAGTTACGATCGGCCACCAACAGCGAGTGTCCTTGCGGAATTCCTGCACGTCAGCAGCAGAGATGTGGAGGGGATTGAGGCAGTTCATGGGAAATTCGTCGTAACCAATTATCACCAGACTTCGTTCACTTTGATTAAGTTTGTAACAAACGTAGTCACTAAATATGCGCTTTTGATCGGCAGGCGACGTTCGACGACTCCGGACTAGAATGTCTGCCCAAGAAATAAATAGGCTGATCGTCGGCCACCTTCCGCAGCACCATACGCGATGTATAACGGACCGACTACAGTGTCAAAGATGACGAACAAACTCCCGGCGATCAGCGTGTTGTCGAAGGAAATAGCGTTTGTGCTTTGCCACACATTACCTGCCTCCAATGAGGCTCCGAGGTAGATCGACGTGTTGAGGCCGGGCACGGCGAGGTCGCCAAGGGCACGATAATAAAGCACGCGGCCGATAGCGCCATGCTTGCCATTGAGTTCGTTTGGTGCATAACCTGAGAGGCTAAATAGTCCTCCGAGCGACACCGGGTTTAGCCCCACCGCCGAGTCCTTTGTCGTGCTGCTGAAATCCCACCAATGCAATAGCGTATTCCTACCCCAAGTCTGCGCATTAAGAAAATTCAACGACACAATATCAGCCGTTATGTCGGAACCCAGGCTTTCTCTTGCGCCAACCCATTCCACTCCGAAGATCGTGCCTGACCGGGGGACGGAGATGTGATCAATCGTATCAACTTCAAAACCTGCCGTTAAGACGGTCGTTTGGGCTGAGTCGTCCGCAAGACCCGGTGGACCAATACGCAGTTCGGAGTCGCTGTGAATTCGTGAGATACCGACACGAAACTCACCCCAGTTGCCAAACTGGCGGCCGACGTCCAGCGACAGTAACAAGTTATCTGCATCGACCTCTGCTATTTGAAACCCGCTGTTATCGAAAATTCCGGAACTGGAGCGTCCAAACTCAATCTTCGGATTTACAAACCAGCGTGACTTGTAATCCAGCGGTTGAAAAAACTCCGTGAACAACCTGGGGCTCTCACCCAACTGAAGCTCGACTCGAAATTCTCCGCCCAAGCGATTAATCTCAGTGCGAGTTAGTCGCGCGGCAACGTTGTAGCTACTATTTCCGCTAAAGTCGTCCTCAAAATTGATTCCAAAGCGTAAGTAATTGGGCCCCCAACTCTTCTCAGTAGCCCTCACAAACAGTGTGTTGCTATCACTATCATTGGCGATGTCATAAGAAACCGTCTCAAACGTATTAAATCCGTAGATATCGGCTATGTTCGATTCCAGCTGGTCAGGGTCGAGCGACTTGCCCGTTTGGTCATCCAGCCGCGCCTCAATCACTTTGGGTGACAGTCTGGACTCATTTTCGACCACGACGGCGTCGATTACTGGCATGTCGTGTCGATTCGACTCAAGTCGCTCTCTGTAAGCAAGATACTTTTCATTCGAAACAGACAATCTGGCCAGGAGACCTGAGAGTTCCTGAGCTTTCTCTTCGCCCAATTGTTGGGCCTCTGGCAGTCGCTGAAAATCCTGCGATCCGAATTCGCCGAGATCCGGGGAGATCAGGATGTCGTCTGATGTTAGTAAAGCGATCTGCTCCTGAGCACGGCCATTAACCAAAATTGTCAGCATCTGTTTAGTGACAGCGAGCGCCGACCCCAGTTGTTCCTCGGGCAACAACGGGAACCCAACATCCACAACAATAAGGATGTCTGCGCCCATTTCTCTTACTACGTCTATCGGCAGATTGTTGGCTACGCCGCCGTCAACGAGTATTAGGCCATCACGCCGAATCGGCTTGAATATACCAGGCGCCGACATGCTCGCACGCATCGCTCCCGCGAGATCTCCCGAATTGATGACCACGGCCTTGCCAGAAACAATATCGGTCGCAACCGCGCGAAAAGGAATTGGAAGCTTGTCGAAATCGTCGATCGAAACAACCGGTAGTGTCAAGCGTTTAAGCGCAATTTCGAGGTTCTGACCCTGTATGAACCCCTCGGGGAATATCAACCCGGACCTATTAACGCCCAAATCAAAATCTACGAGAAATCCGATATCATCACTCTTCCGGCGCAAAGAACGTTCGGCCCGCGGGGGACGATCTTTCAGGAGTTTCGACCAATCTACGGTGTCAACGAATTGCGTCAACTCGTCAGCCGTCATGCCGGACGCGTACAGGCCACCGACTATCGCCCCCATGCTCGTGCCGGCCACAAAATCTACCGGTATCTGCAGTTCGTCGAGCACTTTTATGACGCCGACGTGCGCGGCGCCCCGCGCACCACCGCCGCTTAGGACCAGGCCGACGGTTGGCCGAGCACTCGGTTCATTCTCTTGAGAGTTTGTATTTTCTGAAGCAAACACGGCCGATATACATGCGCCGAGAATCAACAAGGTGCGGCAAATAGTAAAAATTTGGCGTTCCATCTACACTCCCTCGATCCAAGCCAAGCGTTTCGCCGACGAATGGGTGCTATTTTCAACCGCACCCGGCCAAGTTGCCATCGAGGACAAGTGTGTCGCTATTTGAATACCTAACAATATCATTCTCTTTAGTTCTTTCCTTTGGGGTGATACGCATCATAGCGGCATTGCCGGTGATACTGGACAAGTCACGACGTGACTGGATCCACTCTGCATGGACCGCCTACACGCTTCTGGCTCCATCATGGATGTGGTGGAATATGTGGTCTTACCACACCGTTTCCTGGAATTACTTTTCCTTTCTCTCGATTCTGGCAGCACCTGTTCTTTTTCTGGTTCAGGTCACCGCATTGGTACCGACGGACACTGCTGCTGTAACCTCATGGCGTGAGTACTTCGAGACCCAGTCCGGCTTGTTTTTCGGTGCCAGTGCAGCCTGGTGGCTGCTCGCAATCGGCAATAGCTGGCTCCTGCTCGGAGTCCCACTAACGAGCCCCACACGATTAATCTACGTCGCCGTTTTGGGCGGCTTCCTGTACGCGACCTTTCGGCCATCACGTCGACTGCATGCCGCACTCGCGATAATTGTGTGGGTGTCTGTTTTTCCGGTTATGGGCACATTCTTTCTCGCTCCAGATCGTGTCGGAGTGATGCCCTAGACCATCATTGACTGAACCGCCCAGAACTGCGAAGCAAGATTTTAGAATCAAGCGCACTTCGGGCATGATCGGGAACTGCGGACACCAAACGCTCTCATAAACTTTTGAGGGCCTGGTTACTAACCAGGCAGCCCTATCAGTAGCGATGCAACTTAGGCACGTGCAGTGCGGAACATTTACGTATAACAAGATGGGTTGGCCGCTATATCCAAATATAGGGAGCAGCTGGCCTCAGCGAGCCTCACACCTGGTGACCGGAGCGGATAAACGTCAGTTCGTAACTGGATATCGTGCAGACAAGTCTTTTCTCGGGATCGTGCGACCATTTAGGATCACGATATCGATTTCGTCGTATGCGGATACATCTCTCAATGGGTTGCTTCCAAGAATCAACATATCGGCGCGCTTTCCGACTTCAATAGACCCGATGCGATCCCCAAGACCGAAAAAGTTCGCGTTAGACAATGTGGCAGCATGAAAAATTTGCGCTGGAGTGACGCCTGAATCGACCCACCTTTGCATTTCTAACCGCCCATTTAGACCGGGCGGATTGGCGTATGTCGGGTCGCTGGGCGTATCACTCCCGAACAATAGGTATGCGTCACTGTTAGCCAGGTAGTTAAGGGCTTTAGATACCCTTGTAATTGGATCCTCATCCAGGCGCTGCCAACCTTCTCGTTCGAGCAAGTTTCTAATTCCGGGAATTTCACGCATTCGATTTCGCCACCACTGTCCATCTTCGGTCTGATACCACTCGATAAGACTTCGAGGCAGTACATCTGCAAGCGCGTCGAGAGAAAAATAGTTAGGGTCGTGTAACTGTCGCTCGCCATAAAGCACTTGAATGGTAGCTTGCCAGCCGACACGTTTATCGGATATTTCGTCGAGTATTTTCGTTATGTCGGCGTTTAGATCTGTTGCCCCTCGATCGTTCCACGTCCAGATACCATGAACGATAGCGTCGACGCCCGCGTCCAATCCGAACTGCTGCGCTTGTTGCGAATTGGCATGTAACAAAACAGGCATATCGAGACGATGTGCCTCTTCAACAAGCGAACGTATTAGGCCAGTGGTTGGTACCGGCCAATCTCCGGAGTTTCCAAATCCTGATTCATAGTGGGTTTTAACGCAGATTCCACCGTCGGACTTTATCTTGTCTGCCACCACCGCCGGCATGTGATCATTGGCATCAATATTCTTGGGAAACTCATCCTCTCGTGATTCATCGAATAGAAAATACGGCATTATTTGATAACGGAGCGGTTTAGGGGCGAATCGCATGGGATAGCCATCGAATACAGGTGCCGCGCCGCAGAAATACGCAGTAGGGCGTACCTGTTCGTTATTCCAGCGCTCGATATCCGCTGCACGGGAGTTGAGATCGATCACTGTTGTAAATCCGTGATAAAGATAGCTGCGCGGTATTTGCCGTCGGGCCAATTTCGCAATAACGGGATACTTGTCTTCCTGGTCCATGCGCATACCCGGGATTTCGGCGAGATGCGTATGGCCGTCGATCAGACCCGGTACGAGGTAGCGGCCGTCGCCTTCAAGAACTGCGTCAACCTCAATATCGTCCGCTGTCAATGCGACGCCGATTTCTGCGATTAGTCCGTCCCGGACAACGACGCTGGTCAAGCTGGAAGGGGCGTCTCTGTCGGCAGATACGACAATCACATTGCGGATCAGCAAATCCTCAGACAGTACCTGGGTCCAGGCCGAGAGTCCGCACGCGACCACCATAAGTCTCAATACTGCGATAGGTATTGGGTTCATCTCTTCCCCCTACTTGAAAATGGCAACGAGAAAAAGGGGTCGAACCGATTAACTAGAATAATTCGGTTCGACCTCTTTTTTCTTGTCGCAAGAGCGGCCCCGGAAAAATTGATCATTTTAGCGATGAGTGCAGTCCACACCTATCGTTCGAGAGATCAACATATCCGTATTAATGGAAGGGAACACCTAGCGACTCAGCAACGACTTAATTTTTGTTTCTGTAAGCTTCGCCAATTTGCTGGCGCCAAGACCTTCTTGTGCTCGAGCGGCATGCAACCAGTTCTGCGGGCTCGTTGGTTTCAATTCGCAGCGTTGGTTTGCCAGTGATAAAGCGAGATCATACCTATGCGCACGAATGGCCGCCTCCACCATCGTCCATCCGATAATGTCCCGTTGCACAAAACTGCCCCCTAACAGATCAATCCTGCTACGAATTTGCATAAGTCGATCGACACATTCCGAGTACCGTTTATCCTCGAAATCTTTGATAGCCAGGCAAAAGGGTAATCCTACGTCGCGAATTGGGGCGAAATTGGCATTTGACGGGTCTTTGATAAGATTCTGGCTCGTCGTTAAGAGAAGTTGTGCCATGTCATCGCGGGAGTCCGATACGAATGCCATCATGGCGTGAACGCTATTGAACGCGTAAACCGACTCTTCTGCTGATGGCCCCCATTTATCGGCAAGTTCTGACCAGCGTTCGCCAACATCGATATCTGCAAGTTTCAAGCGCCACAGCAATGCGGTTGCATCAAACTCCTCATAACGATTGCTGTTTTCTTTGTGCGCACGGAGTTTGTCGTCGTAGATCTGAAGCGCTTTGTCGAAATCCAGTATGTCCAGATGAAGTAATGCCGTGTGCCACCAAAGGTGAATCTCGAATCCAGAACTTGCCCAGGTTTTTTCATTGTCATACATGAACTGCAACCCTTCGGCCTGCCGCCCTTGCATATCCATAACGTGGCATACAGCATGAATCGCATAGGGATTATCTTCGCGAATCAGTAAGGAATGCGTCGCCATTTGCTCTGCACGTTTGAAATCCCGGTTTTCTTCCAGGCCGAATGCATAAAATCCGAGCACGAATTCGTACCCATCCGTGTCTTCATCCCAAAGATTGAATACTCGGGCAACGATGTCCCGTTGACCGGCAATGTCGCCAAAAAGTACGTGGGTCAGGTGAATCAACTGAAGTGCAAGTAGATCCCTCGGAAACTCCGCCAGCGCCCTCTCCCATTCTGATACCGCCGCAGAGATATCGCCTTTTACCCAAGCGCTCACGGCCTTTAAATGTATTAGTTCACGGGTGTTCGCGTTGACTGACAATTCCTCAGCAGCGGACACCGAGTTTGCCAGATCGTCGTAAACACGCGTTTCCAGAACCTGTGTTAAGTAAGCAGCCTTGAAAAGATGCGCCAGGATGAAATCCGGATTTTGCTCGATGACCTTGTTAATTTCATCGATCGGGTCGCCGCGAAATGCCAGGAATGATTCGTGGGCAACTTCGAGAGCGACTATCGCGTCTTTACCGGCGCAAGAAACAGGTATGCCCCGGCAGTCTTCATTGGATTCGTTTTTGTTTGTCAACTGCACGCGGCAATTGTACCGGCTAGTACATAAATCATGAAGGGAGAGATTAATTACTCGGTACCGCACGCCTACCGGCTATAATGCCCGACCCTTAGCCCGATATCGATCGATGCCTGCACGTGCCACTTCACTGTTCGACCACAACAAGTATTGGGCCGAGTGCTTTGGCATAGCGCCGCAGCTGCCTATGTCGCGTGCAGAAATGGATGCCCTGGGCTGGGACTCCTGCGACATCATCATCGTCACCGGCGATGCCTATGTCGATCACCCGTCATTCGGCATGGCGATCATCGGTCGCCTGCTAGAAGCGAATGGTTTTCGTGTCGGAATAATCGCGCAGCCGGACTGGCATTCGAAGGATGCTTTCGAGGCACTGGGGAAACCGAACCTGTACTTCGGTGTTGCTGCCGGCAACATGGATTCGATGA
>CAYOHF010000106.1:0-11972 GCA_964403695.1 uncultured Woeseiaceae bacterium
GATCGTAATAAGACACCGCTGCCACAATTAGTGCAAAGCCGAGATCGCCGTCAAGAACCACAGAGTACATGTCGAAATCTTCTTCGCGGAACTCGTTATGGAAACGTACAACCTCCAGGTCACCGACAAACGGATCGTAGTAATTACCGGCGCCGGAATCCGTCGACTGATGAAACATCGTGCCGGTCAGGGACCAGTCATCGCTCATTTCCCAACGAAGGTGCGCACGACCACCGACGATATCGGCCTCGTTCCAGTTATCTTCGAGTACTGCACTGTTATCGAGCGTTCCATATGCGCCATACAGCGGTAGTGCGCGATTATCCGGTCGCCAGGTCTTGCCTATTGCGCTCGCATCGGCGGTGTGACCGTATACGTTGTCTATGAAGCCGCCATCCTTGTCCGAGTAGGCCGCAATCCGCAATGCGAGTTTGTCCTCGACCAGTGGAACATTGAATGTCAGCGAACCGCGGTAGCTCATGTCGCTTTCTTCGCCGCCACGAACCTCGCCATCGAAAATCGCCTCAAAGTGATTCATGACCGGCTGGTTGGTGATGATACGCATCGTGCCTGCCTGGGCGTCTGATCCGTAAAGCGTGCCCTGGGGTCCGGACAGCGCTTCAACCCGAGCTACGTCAACCATGCGAATTTGCGGCTGGCTGCCGGTATTCGTGATTGAGATCTCATCGAGATATACAGAAGAGGTTGACTGTGCGATGTAGCCGGCACCGGTAATGGCACCACGGAACACGACGGTGCTCGAGCCGGCACCGTAGGTGACGACATTCACCGAGGGAATGAAACGCGCGTAGTCATCCATGCCTTTCGCGCCCATTGAGGCGAGAGATTCCTGCGTGATTGCCTGCACAGTTGCCGGAATGTCCTGGGTCGACATTGAGCGTTTGGTGGCCGTTACAATTATTTCTTCAAGCGCTGCAGCGGACTGATCATCCTGTGCCATTGCAGCGTGGCCTGGATACATTGCAGCGGTGACGGCTGCGGCGATGGGTGTAATAGCGAACTTCGACTGTGCTTGCATACTTCTTCCCCTGGGCAGAATCGTTATATTTATGCGGGCTTATACCTACCTAGCCTAAATTTATTGTAGTTTGCGGAAAACTACAAGGCTGCGGCAGGCGAGGTACTGTATTGAGGCTGGGTGTGTCAATAAAACAACATACGCCTATAGGTCAGTATATATTCCGGTCGTAGACAGCCGCGCTCAGGCACCTTGATCGCTCACGTTTTTCCCTATTAATCAATAACTTGATTCTTCTGGTCACGACGTTACGAGATTCGATGGCCTGGCCTCGCCGGATAGCGTTTCGAGCCGGTGTGTCAGAATATGAACCAGTGTTTCGAGGTGGTCTTCATAATTGCGCCAAAGATTCACTGAGCTCGAGTAAATCGGCTGTCGTACCTGTTCCGAGCTGGCGGTTTTTACAGCACGTTCCGTTTCGTGAAAGCGCAGGCACGCCTCTTCGAACGGTAAGCCACAAAACTCCAGGATTCGCCTAACCTGAGATTCTAAATCTGCGACGACATCTTCATATTGCACGTCCAGTACGAAACCCGGCAGCAATTTGTGCCAGTGCTCCATCAGTCGCCTGTATTGCAGGTAATACTCGCCAATTTCCGTCATGTCGTAGCTAAAGGGCTGGCCACTGGCAAAGAGTTGTTTGTAAGTACCAAAGCAACTGTCCAGCGGATGTCGTCGGGCATCAATTATTTTTGCGTTGGGGATGGCAAGCTTCAAAAATCCGGCGAACATGAAGTTATTCGGATTTTTGTCGACGAAGAATGGCGCTTCGTCGCGAAAAATCGCGGTGCGGTTCAGATATTCTGTGCCGATATCGGCCCAGTCGTCACGATCGAGGCCAGCAAGTGTGTTGGGAAATTTGTCACCTTTCTTTTTCGACTTGCGATGTACTGACTGCAATACTCTCGAGAGCTCGCCGAGCTCGTGGGTAGCGTCTACCTGGCTGTGGCTGGCAAGTACCTGTTCGATCAACGTTGAGCCGGATCGGGGTAGCCCAACGATGAAAATCGGCGTGATGTCCGACTCCGTAACGCCATCATTTTTGCGCAAGAACTCTTCGTCGACCAATTCAATCGTGCGTTCGTAATTATTCTCCGTATCAACCGGATCGTACGATTCCAGTTTTCGCTGCACCATATTGCATTGCTCAAAATTGGCGAATGCGCGCGGGTAGTCCTTTCGCCCCTCATATTCCAGGCCCAGAGCGTTGTGAATCTGCGCCCTGGCAACATCAGCCAGCTCGCCCTGTTCAAGTAGTGACTCCATTGCAGCGACTTCCGCATCCTCGAAACGAAAAGTCTTCATGTTTGCCAGGCTCCAGAAGGACTCGGCATGCAATGGGTTTACCCGGATGCAGCGGCGATAACTGGCAATAGCGTCATCCTGTCGCCCGACCGTCTTTTGATGATGTCCAAGCGTGCACAGCGGGCCAGGTTTGTCCGGTGATAATTCAAGCGCACGTTCACATGCCGCGATCGCGCCAGCATGATCATCGCTCATGCCGAGCGCACCGGCATGCAGTACATGCGACTCAGCTTGCTGCGGCGCCAGGGCAATCACTTTTTTCGAACTTTCAAGTGACTCGTAAAACTTGCCTAACTCGCGTTGCGCATTCGATAGGTCTACCCACACTCTTGTGTAATCGGGCGCGTTCTTTACAACTTGTCGCAGCAAAACCTCGGCGTCTCTGAAGCGCTTCTTGCCGGCCGCTATTCTAGCCAGCAGTCTTGCAGCTTCAATGTGATTCGGATCCAGCGTGAGAATGCGTCGATAGATCGCTTCTGCCGATTTCGGATCTTCGCTTCGCTCATGTTCAAGCGCTTCGGCAATCTCAGTCTCGAATGGCAATGCTTTTCGCGCCGGGCCCTTTTCCCTTTGCGCTTTCATTGCTTCGTTTACCGTGGCTTCCAGTTCCTTCGCACGATCAATCTTGTCATGCGTCGCGAGTCGGGTGGGGTCCAGACGCATGGCCTGTTCGTACGCCTTGCGTCCTGAATTGGCGTGACCCTGCACCAATAACAAGTCTCCGAGGGTTTCGTGCGCCACCGCAAAATCAGGATGCCGGCGAATAGCCTCTTCCAACAGTGCTTTGGCCTCCGGGTACTTGCGCATCGCCAGGTTCGCTCTTGCGGACAGGCACATTAAATTTGCGTCACCGGGATTCTCTGTGAGTCCCTTTATACATAGATTCGCAGCCACGCGAGCGTCGCCAGAGCGCAACAGCATTGAGGCGCGGTTGAAGAGTTTCTGCTGCTCAGTCTGGTCCAAAACGGGTTGCTCACCGGGGTCTGTCATGTACTGGTGTGGAAGTTCAACACAGGTTCGTCCTCAGCGCCAGACCCCGCAAAGGAGCCCGGCCGCGATCCTTGTGTGGGCTGCATGAACCTATTACCTTTGGTTGCTGGTAATTCCCGCAACCGCCGGCAGACACGTTGAAAACGTACAAAGAAGCAGTACGCACGAAAGACTTCGCCTTGTCGGCGGAATTATTCCTGCGCCCGGAGACAGACGCAGATTCAATTCGTGCGCAAGCCGAAGTTCTTCAGGATGATGTGGATGCGATTCTTCTAACCGACAACCAATATGGCCAGCTACACTTGTCTAGCCTGGTCGCAGCCGGATTTCTGATTCAAAGTGGCGTTGATGCCGTGATGCAATTAAGTTGCCGCAATCGCAACCGGATTTCACTGCTAAGCGACCTGATGGGCGCCGCTGCAATTGGAGTGACCAGTTTGCTGCTGATCCGTGGTGAACGAGTACCCGAGGGGTTCGAGCCGAGGCCAAAAGCTGTGCTGGATGTTAAAGCTTCAGAGCTAATTCGAATTGCGACGACGATGAAGTCGGACGAGCGCCTCAAATTTTTGCCGGACTTTTTCGTCGGTGGACTGGTTACTGCTCATGGTGCAAAACCTGGCTGGGTGCCGGAAAAACTGCACAAGAAAATTGACGCTGGCGTGCAATTCATCCAGATGCACCTTTGCATGAATGTAAATATATTACGTGAATATATGAAACACCTTGTCGCGGATCGGAGTGCGCAGCGTATCAGCATGATGGGCTCTGTCGCAGTAATGAGCTCCGCCGAAGACGCGAAATGGCTGCGCAAACACCGCCCCAACGTCATGATTCCCGATACGCTGGTCGAGCGCCTTGAGACGGCAAGTGACCCTGAAGAAGAAGGCATTCGCATCTGTGCCGAAGTGTTGCAGGAACTGGCACGAATCCCGGGAATTGCCGGCGCAAACGTTATCGCGACGAAAGACCTGACCACGATTCCAAAAGCGATCCGTCTGGCCGGAATCGGCGCTTGAGGATCAGGATATGACGGCTAGCGAGACGGATCCGCAAGCACAGATGAACGAAATTTTTCGTCTCTTGCGCGCCAACCAATTGGTCGATGCTGAGCAACTGTGCCGCAAAACGCTGTTACATGATGACAATGACATCAACGTTCTCGGCATTTTAGGCGCGATTCTCTTAAAGAAAAACGAATTCACAGACGCGGAGAAGATATTGCGGTCCGTCAATGAGCTTGAGCCAGCTTTTGCCCGACCACACGAAGACCTGGGGTTGCTGTATCTGAATCAGAACAAGCCAGAAACAGCAATCGGTTGTTTTGAGAGAGCCATTGCCCTGGATGCTGACCAGGCATCCGCGTTTCGCGGTCTTTCAACCGCGTTGCAGCAAAGCGGCAGGCAGGATGAAGCGCAGGCCGCACTCGAAAAGTTCCTGGCACTTTCTCCAACACACGATTCGATAGCACAGGCACGTTTGTTGCACGCAGACGGCGAAACGCAACGCGCAGAAAGTATCTGCGCGGACGTGCTCAAGCGCGAGCCGGAGAATACCAGCGCGTTGCGCATGCTGGCGATCATTGCGTCGGATGATGAGCAATTTGTGGTTGCTGAGGGCCTGTTGCGCCGAATCATCAAGCTGCTCCCGGACAGTATAGGGGCGATCCGCGAACTGGGACGATTCCTGGCAGAAAGGAGTCGCTTTCCTGAAGCGATTCAGTTGCTGGAGCAGGCTGAGAAGCTGGATGCATCGAACGCACAACTACAATTGATGCTTGGTGATATGTATCTGATCGTCGGCCGAACCGCGGATGCACTTCAGTCTTATGAAAAATGTCTCGAATTGTCACCGGATGAACCAATGGCCCTGCTGGGGCGTGGTCACATGCTGCGCATTATAGGTGACCGTGATGAGGCGGAAGCGTCTTACCGGAGATGCATCTCTGTTCGGTCAGAGATAGGCAATGCCTGGTGGAGCATATCCAGCCTGCATGGTTATCACGCATCGGATGACGAAGTTGCTCGAATGCAGGAAAATATTGACGCCGGGAGTCCGAATACCGAATCAGAGGTCGCATTCAGGTTTGCACTGGCCCGCGCCTATGAACGACGCGATGATTACGAGCGCGCCTGGCAACAATATGAGCTGGCAAATACTGCTAAACGGCGGCTGGTTAGTTATGACCCGGTCGAAATTGAAGTGCGCCACAGCAAGATGAGAAAAGTCTTCAGCGCGGAGTTTTGTCGGCAACTGCCGGCAACTGATGCAACAGCGAAATCGCCTGTTTTTATCCTGGGGATGCCGCGTTCGGGTTCGACCCTGATCGAGCAAATACTGGCCAGTCACAGCCTGGTCGAAGGGGCGGGCGAATTGCCCTACATCATTATGATGTCAGCGGTGGACAAGAATCGACCGGACCGGACGCAATATCCCGAAATGGTCGCTGAACTTGATGCATCGCAACTTGCAGGTCTTGGCAAAAGTTACCTGTACCACGCGTCAACACACTGCTCGGAAGACCGGCCGTATTTCACTGACAAGATGCCGGCAAACTTTTCACACGTAGGCCTCATTCACTCTATTTTGCCAGGCGCCAGAATAATCGATACTCGCAGAGACCCGCTGGCGACCTGCGTTGCAAACTACCGGTATCTATTCGCCAGCGGAAAGAATCAGTCTTATGATCTGATGGAACTGGCCGAGTACTATTTGCAGTATGTGCAGATGATGGATCACTGGAACACCGTGTTACCCGGAGTTGTTTTACGGGTTCAATACGAAGAAGTGGTCGACGATCTGGAGAGCCAGGTGAGAAAAATCCTGAACTTTTGTGGTTTGGAATTCGAACAGGATTGCCTGGAATTTCATAAGAGCGATCGCGTGGTAAACACCGCTAGTTCAGAGCAAGTGCGCCAGCCGATTTATCGATCGGGCGTGGATTTTCATCAGAACTACGATTCACACCTGGATGTGCTGCGCGAGATACTGGCGCCGATACTGTAGGAGCCCGCCCTGCGGGCGATCACGGATGACTTACACGCCTAATTCCCCCCGGCAGTAGCATCTCCAGCAACTTTATCCGGCGGAACATAATCAAAAATAAACGTAATCCGATCCTCAGCCCCCTTATTCATCACCGAATGCTTCTTCTGATTATTGATCTCATACGCCTCACCTACCTTGAACTGATAGGGCTGGCCGTCAATCATGAACCTGACTCTTGGATTAGTCGTGATCGGAACATGTATGCGGTGACCGCAATGAAATGAAGGGTGCCTGTCGGTGTGCGGATTGATCACGCCACCCGCAGTCAGTTTTGCTGCCATCGCCCTGATCACTGTGCCGCCCGGCGGATAGAAACGCGAAATAATGTCATTCATCATCGGCAAAGCGACATCCGCCAGTCGCGGCCAGCCCGGCTCCTTGCTGACGACAAGGTTCGGCCAGCTATCCAGATCGACGAATACCAAAACGATCGACTCGGTCGAGTGATGAACTTCAAACTCTTCCTGTCGATACTTGTCTTCTTTCCAGGCGATTTCTTCCTGCGCGAGAGTCGCCTCGATCAATGCCTCGCTGTTGACGGGTCCGAGTTCCCGGAGTGGCGTGTCTATATCCATTAGCGAATCTTAGTCATTATTTTGTTGTTGTGCCTGTCGAAGTGACTCGGACAGTGAAAGCACATACTGTCTGATTGCTTCGGCTTCGTCGACATCCAGTTCGAACGATGGCATGCCGTTTGCGCGCCTGGCGCCACCGATTACGATGCCGTTCCAGGTTTGATGCGTTTCGGCGGAAGCATAACGAAGATCCGAGACGGAACCGCCGGCCCGGGCGACGGCATTGAAACCGTGACAGCCTTTGCAGTAGCCGGCATAAAGTGCCTCACCGTGTGCGACTGCCTCCGTCGATGCGGTTAATTTCGGTTGCTCCGGCAAAGCACGCGTCGCGGCCGCTGCGACGGGCAGATCGACATTACCGTCGAGACTGAATGCCAGCAACCGGGTCGGACCGTGTGCATTGTCGGTGGCATGCATCTGCGGATAGTAAAACTGTATACCACCACCGGAGCCTACCGGGATCACCACATACTGTGTGCCATCCAGAGAATAGCTCGATGGTGCGGCAGTAATGGCGGAGCCGGTCGTTACGGACCAAAGTTGCTCACCCGTATCGGCGGCGTAGGCGACGAAGTTGCCCTCCGCGTTCCCCTGGAACACCAGGTTGCCGGCGGTGGCCATCACGCCGCCGTTGTACGGCAACGGGTGATCGACCGTCCAGCGAATATTTTGTGCCACCGGATCGAACGCAACCAGCTTGCCCGGGCTGTGTGGCGCACCATCAACTTCAGTGAAAACAATATTGTCATCGCTGAAACTACCGTCACCATTGCTCTTGAATACTGCAGGGACATCGACAACAGGGACATAAGAAAGACCGAGTTGTGGGTGGTAAGCCATGGGGTTCCAGCTGTGCGAGCCCCACATGTTGGGCCATACGACGATGGCCTGCTCACCTTCGGCTTTCCAGTATTCGCCAGCCGGATCCATGACAGGGCGACCGGTTTCCATGTTGATGTGTGTCGCCCAGTTCATCTTCGCGAACTTTCCAGCGGTCAGCAACTCGCCTGTGAGGCGATCCAGCGCATAATGAAATCCGTTTTTTGGAGCAATCAAAACGGTTTGACGGTTTTCGCCATCAATACGCAGATCGGCCAATACGATATTCATGGTCGCGTTGAAATCCCAACTGTCCTCCGGGACCGTCTGGTAGTGCCAGACATATTCACCGGTTGCAGCGTTTATGGCGACGATTGATGAAAGAAACAGGTTGTCGCCACCGTCCGGACTGCGTTTGCTGTGTATGTAGGGGTAGGCGCCTGATGTACCGAAAAAGAGTAGTCCGGAAATTGGGTCGTAGGTCATCTCGTTCCAGCTGTGGCCCCCGCCACCATGTTTTTCCAGCGTCTCCTGCGACCAGGTTTTCGCCGCCATTTTCAGGGCCGGTGTGTCGTTCTCCTTCGGGTCGTCGCTCGGGACAATGAAGAATCGCCAGGCAAAATCGCCGCTATCCGCATCATAAGCAGATACGTAGCCACGAGTCTTTTTGGGTGTCTCCGATCCGGCGGTGCCAACGAATACCTTGTCACCGCCGACATAGGGTGAATCGGTAAGAGAATAGTCATTTTTTGGATCGCATGTTTGCTCCGACCAGACCTTGTCGCCTGTGGTTGCATTCAATGCAATCAGCCAGCAATCAGGTGTGGTGACATATACCTTGCCATGCCATACCGCAACACCGCGATTTGCACGCGCAGTCCACGACATGCTGGGATCTTCGGCCAGGCGGGCCCGCACGCCCGGATCAAATTCCCATAAAACATGCCCATCGGCCGCATCAATAGCGAATACGACAGAATATGCACCGGATAAATAAATGACACCGTCAACGACAATCGGAGTGGCAGCTATGCCATCCGGTACCGGCAGGTCGCTGACCCAGGCAAGGCCGAGATTCTCAACGTTTTTCGCGTTTATCTCATCCAGTGGGCTGAAATGCTCGCCGCGAAAGTTGCCGCCTTTGAGAAACCAGTTCTCGCCTCGCGAGGATTCTGCCAGCACACGTTCTTCCGTCACATCTCCCGCCTGGCCGTGCACAAAAGTGCAAACCATCAGGCCGCAGGTAACTAGCAGGCATTGCACATTGGTTCGGACAGACATCGGTTCCCCCTTAACGCCGGAACGTCATTTCATTACACGTATTGTAGCTTCGCTTGTAAATAATGCTGGCGGTCAGCCACATTGTGCACTGGCTCCGGGCCAGTTGTGTGCCTGGTGATTTTTAGCGGTAGACTGCAGCAGTCGAACTGCCACGGGCCTGACAAATAGCCGGTGGGCAATGCATAAGGATAAGAATAATGTCGTTTGTTCGTCGCTGGCTGGTCATGTCAGTCTTAAGCTTCTCAGGCGGTATTATTTTCCTGTTGCCGTTTCTGCGTGAGATCTACTACAGACCGATGGCCGGGGCACTCAGCCTGACCAACACCGAGCTCGGCGTTCTCATGAGTGTCTTCGGTTTTACGTCGATGGTCGCTTATTTTCCCGGCGGCTGGCTGGCGGATCGCGTATCGCCGAGAAGATTGATGACGACATCACTCATCCTGACAGGTCTGGCCGGGCTATATTTCTCGACGTTCCCGTCCTACAAAATAAGCGTTGCGATTCATGCGTTCTGGGGCGTCAGCATAACCTTGTTGTTTTGGGGCGCGATGATTCGCGTTACGCGCAATTGGGCACCGGCGGACCAGCAGGGGCGCGCTTTCGGCTGGCTCGAATCGCTACGCGGTGTAGGTGAGGTAGTGACCAGCTCCGGTTTGTTACTCGTGTTCGCGTGGTTAGGCAGCGGTGACAACGCGATGTCAGTCGTCATCGCGCAATTGTCCTCCATCGTCATTGCCCTGGGCGTTCTGTCGTGGTTCGTCATTGAAGATATTACCGCGGAAACATCAGGTGACGAGACAAAGAAGAAAGTCGGTTGGCACGAGGTGACCGGATTGTTGCGGATGCCGGTTATTTGGATGATTTCCTGCGTTGTCTTGTGTGCCTACTGTGCGTACTGGACTTCGTTCTATTTCACGCCGTATGCATCAGACGTTTTCCTCACCACGGCAGCTGTAGCCGGCGCAATCGGGGTTGGTCGAATGTGGTTGAAGCCACTCGCAGCAATTATCGCAGGATATGTCGCTGACCGGTTTGGCGTTGCGATATCAATTTCTGTTTTATTTGTCGTTCTTGTAGGCAGCTTTGTTATATTTGCCACGCTACCGGGAACCCCCGCAATGTTCTATTTCATGCTGGCAAATGTTGCTATCGCGGGCATTGCCATTTTTGCGATTCGAGGGATTTATTTCGCACTGCTGGAGGAGGGTGGTATTCCGCTTGCCGTTACCGGCACGGCCGCTGGTATCGTTTCAGCGGTTGGTTTTACGCCCGACATATTCATGCCGCTACTGGGCGGCGTATTGCTGGACACCTATCCCGGCGTCGAAGGTTATCGTTACTTCTACCTGGTAACTGCCGTAATCTGCGCGCTCGGTTTGTGTGCATCTCTCTTGATATATTTCAAATATGTTCGCAACAAAGCGGTAATGAATACTGCCGCCCAGGTTGTTACTTCGTGAGTTATAAATCTATGAAAAATCGTTTCGTGCTGGTTATTTTAGGATGTGCGCTACTCGCCAATGCTGGCGCACAGGACTCCGTCCCGGTTTCCACAGAAGAAATCATGGTTAATCACGTCGATGAAGAGCATGCGCGGGCAGTTGCGCTGCTTGAGAAATCGGTGAACATTAACAGCGGTTCGATGAATTTTGCCGGCATAAAAGCGGTCGGTGAGTTGCTTGCGCCGGAGTTTGAGGAACTGGGTTTTACAACCGAGTGGATCGACGGCGCGCCGTTTGGCCGGGCCGGTCACCTGGTAGCCAGCCGTGAAGGTCGTGGGCCGAAAATCCTCCTGATCGGCCACCTCGATACGGTCTTTCCCATTGACAGTCCGTTGCAGAAATTCGAGATTGTCGACGATCACTTCGCTCGTGGTCCTGGAACTACCGACATGAAAGGCGGCGACATCATCATGATTCATGCGTTGCGTGCGCTACGTGCAGCTGATGTTCTTGATGAAATGTCGATCAGGGTTGTACTAACTGGCGACGAAGAAAAGTCTGGCAGCCCAAAGAGCCTGCGCTCAGCAGCGCTCATTGAAGGCGGGCTGTGGGCGGATTACGCCATCGGTTTTGAGGATGGCGATGGCGATCCAAAAACCGCTGTGATTGCCCGCCGTGGGTCTACCGACTGGACCTTGTCTGTCACCGGGACCCGCGCGCATTCCTCGCAGATATTTCAGCCGGAATACGGCGATGGAGCGATTTACGAGGCCGCGAGGATTTTGCATGAGTTTCGCCTGCAGCTATCAAGCGAAAAAAACCTGACGTTCAATCCAGGCGTGATTGTTGGCGGTACTGATGTCGAGCACGACAAAGCATCGAACAGCGGTACGGCGTTTGGCAAAAATAATGTCATATCCAGTACCGTGAAAGTCGGCGGCGATTTACGCGCGGTTTCGCTACAACAGCTGGAACTGGCGCGGCAGAAAATGCGTGAAATCGTGGCCGTCCATCTGCCAATGACCGACGCGAGCATAGAATTTGGCGATGGATACCCGCCGATGGCGCCAAGTGAGGGCAACTACGCCTTACTCGACATCTTCAGCAAAGTCAGCGAAGACCTGGGTTTTGGCGCAGTCGCTGCCGTGAATCCGCGCAATGCCGGTGCCGCGGATATTTCTTTTGTCGCGAATGACGTTGAGATGGCGATGGACGGTGTCGGCCTGATGGGTTCGGGCGGTCACACGCTCGACGAAGTTGCCGACCTGCGAACTCTGGACCAGCAAACGAAACGAGTCGCGGTGTTGCTGTACCGTTTGTCGCAGCTGGAATAGCCCGAACCCTTGCACATACTCGTGGGAGCGGCATCCTGCCGCGAATTATTTGATTCGCGGCAAGGTCGCTCACGCGCATCCCTGCGCTCCGCGACATAAGTACATCCGTGTACACATGCCGCTCCCACGACTTTATAAGGGA
>CAYOHF010000107.1:0-11889 GCA_964403695.1 uncultured Woeseiaceae bacterium
CACAGGCCGGGATCATCTCGTGACATCTATCCAATCTGCCCACGAGATAAGGCAGTGTTGCGCCGCCATGCGCTGCGATGATCTTCAGGTTGGGATAGCGGTCGAGGAAGCCGTCCAGAATCATCCGTGAAATCGCCAGTGTCGTATCAAACATGAAACCGATCGGCGGGATGAGGCCGTATTCTCCGAGATCCATATCTACAGTGCCCTGTGGCGCCGTGGGGTGCACGAGAACCGGCAAAGATCGATCATCGATGGCCTGCCAAACCGGTGCGAAATCCGGGTGAGTCAGATTTGCACCATCAATATTGGCGATTACCATGACGCCGACAGCACCGCCTTCAATGCAACGGGTAAGCTCAGCGACAGCCGCAGTGGAGTATTGCCAGGGCAAAGATGCGAACCAGCCAATACGGTCCGGCCTCAGCCGCTGCTGCTCTGCCATCGAGTCGTTGACCATTGCCGCGGCCCTGCTGCTGACCTCCTGATCGCCGAAATAGGCATTCGGACAGGTCAGCGAGACGATCGCCAGATCGACACCCGCCTTGTCCATATCCGCGACCCGGGCATCGTAATCCCACATTTCCGGCATCAGCGTCATGAACGGTGCATCGTACATGTGCACGCTTTCCTGACCAGCCGCTGTTGGCTTGCACTCGTATTTCGGGCCGCCGTGTTCGGTCAGGAAATCGAGATATTCCCGGGTCAGCATGTGCGTGTGTATGTCGATTACGGTCAAAGTTCTATCCCCTTACTTTCTGGCGGAAATGCAACGGCCACGGTGAAGGAAATTCGGGTGCCCGGTATTCCACCAGCGTTGGTCCTGACTCAGCGATCGATTCCTGCAGCGCCGTGCGTAATTCGCTTGCTGTCGATGCCCGCCTGCCCGGCATGCCAAAACTTTCCGCGAGCTTGACGAAATCCGGATTCTGCAAATCTGCACAAATCACGCGATTGTCATAGTCTTCCTGCAGAATACGCTTCACATTTCCAAATGCGCCGTCGTTCATGACGAGGAAGGTCGCGGGTATTTTGTATTGCACTGCCGTCGCGAGTTCCTGCACCGTGAACATGAAACCGCCATCACCGGCGAGCCCGATTACCGGTCGGTCACCGACGGCAACCTGTGCACCGAGGCAGGTTGCGGCTGCATGACCCAGCGTTCCCTGGTAACTCGGTTGAATATAGGTCCGCGGTCTATGCACCGGGAATACATCCTGTGCGGCAAAATAAAGTTGCGTCAGGTCGGAGACGAGCACGCCATCTTCACCAAGCTCCTGACGAATGACCTGTAAGAGCTCGCGCTGCGGCGAGACAATCTCCAGTTCTTTCTCGACAGCTGTACGCACCGACGAAACTTCGTCTGATCTGTCGGGCGCAGCTTTAGTCATGCATTTATCGAGCGATTCACGCAACGCCGTCGCCACCTCCGCAACATCGCCATGAACGCCATCGATGGGCGGCGGCAGACGATTGAGCTCGGCGGCATCGATGTCGACCTTGATAATTTTTTGTTCGCTATCGCGCCCCCACGCCATCGCCGCCGGAAACAGACGTGTTCCAAGTGCGAGCACAACATCTGCCTTTGGCCACCAGTGATGCGCACCAAGCTGTGTAAAGGCAAGTTCGTGGCGACAATCCAGTGTGCCAAGCGCATTTTGTGTCATTGCGACTGGCGCCTGCAGTAGCTCTGCAAGTTCGCGCACGGCTTCGCCGGCCATTCGTGCACCACCACCGACAACAATCAGGGGACATTTGGCGTTCGCCAGAGCGGCGGCGGCCTGGTTGATTAAGTCAGCGTCGATTTCCGGTGTGACATGAGCGGCGGCGGCTACTATCGCGTCGGGAATTTCGGCTTCTTCCTTCGCGTAGTCGAACGGCAATTCCAGGTATACGGGCCGTGGTCGGTGATGCCGAATCTGGTTTACCGCGGCGACGATCTGGCCGGGAATGTCTGCGGGACGATCGACCCTTCCTGCCCACTTCACCAGGCCACTGGCGGTTTCGAACTGGTCCGGAATCTCGTGCAGGATTCCGAATCCTTTACCGATCAGATGCGAGCGTCCCTGGCCGACCAGGCAAAACATGGGTGTATTACAGGCATAACCGGTGACTATAGCAGCAGCAGCGTTCAGCAGACCGGGCCCGGGAACTACCAGCACAGTACCAATCTTGCCGCTCGCTTCCGCGTATCCGTAAGCCATATATGCGCATCCCTGCTCATGCCGCGTATGCATAAGCCGGATTTTGTCCTGACGATCGTGCATTGCCACGAAAATAGGATCGAGTTGTGCGCCGGGCAGGCCGAATACCGTGTCGATATTATTCGCGATCAGCGAATCAACAACGGCCTCACCACCCGTTTTCATGCTCATTGGTGCCCGTCCCTTACAACACGGTTTCTTAGAATACCGATGCCTTCAACTTCCAGCTCGACCACATCGTCGGGTTGCAAAAAACTCAAGGACTCGAACCCGCAGCCGTTTTCGATCGTGCCAAGGCCAAAAATCTCACCCGGATAAAGCGTCTCAGACCAGCTGACTTGTTCGATGCAGCGTTCAAAATTATGTTGTGCGCCAGCTGAACTGCCGCGACCACGCTCTTCACCATTGACGCGCACTGCCATTGTTAGCGCGTAGGGATCTGGCAGTTCGTCTCGCGTAACAATCCATGGACCAAAAGAGTTGCTGGTATCGAAGTCCTTGCCCTTTGCCGGCCCCATACGAAATTGTCCTTCCCAGCGAGCCTGAATATCGCGCGCACTGAAGTCATTGAATATCGTGTAGCCGAAAATATGTTCGCGCGCGTCGGCAGCAGAAATATCTTTGCCTTGCTTACCAATAACCGCGGCAATTTCCAGTTCGTAATCCAAATTCTCAGCGAATGGCGGCCACGTAACATCACCGTCGTGACCGTTGGTCGCAAAGCGATTGCCCTTATAATAAAGCGGAATATCGTACCAGATTGGCGGCAAGCCATAGGCCCCACTGGCTTGCATACGCTTGAGGGCATCCTCCGGATCTTCTTCCTTTGCAGCACGCAGCCGCATCGATGCACTGAGCGCGCGCAAGCAGTGCTGCTCATAATTGGCAAAATCGCGAATTTGTTGTGGTACCGGTAACGGCGCCAGCAACTGCAATTGCGCCAGTTCATGCATCGCTTTGCCAGGAGGATCAGCCAGCAACCGCCTGACATCGTCCAGTCCCTGGTCGCCCGCTTCTATCACGGACAAGACTGATCGATAGTTGGCGCGACCGGACTCACGAAGCTCTGCGGCAAGACGGAAATCAAGAACATGATCGTTGTCGACGAGCACGCCCGGTCGAATTCCGTTTTCAGTTTTGAATGATAAAAAGCGCATAGCTCGATTCTTTTTGCGTCCTCAATCGGCCGATTGAGTATAGACATCTGCAAACGAAAATCCGCACCTGTTGAGCATTGTGTAACAGATCAATTCGATTAAATGCTGTCCGCAAGCTTGTTCGCCATTTCGACCGAGCCAAGAGCACGTGAAATCTCCACCGCACATTCCTTGAGTGGCTTCAAAAACTTCGTCTCCTGATCTATGGAATCACTGCGTCGATTCATAACTACTGTGAGGGCCGCCTCCAGATTCTCCATATGATTGAAAACAGGCACGGACAAGGTCGCGAATCCGGCATCGTGCGGATCGGGATCAAATTCGTAATAGCGGCCACAAATTTTGGCGAGTGTCTTGCGCGTTTCAACAGGATCAAAGTCAAGTTTCTGGTTCGTGTCCCTCTCGGTGCGGCGCGCCAATACCCGCTCGCGAACATTCTCGGCTGAGAATGCAAGGATGAGACGTGCCGTCGGTGACATGGGCATCGTCCAGCGTGTACCGCGCAGCAGCTGCGGGCCTAATGGCTTGCCGCTGTTAATGGTTGAAACAATCAACGCGTCACCGCCCGCAGGTATTGCCAGCAACAGGGACTCCTGGATTTTGTTGCGCAGCATGACCATGTAACGATAAGCAATATTGGTGATCTCGTATTGATCCAGCGCGGCATTGGACAGCCGGAACAGCATCGGTCCGAGACGATAGCCGCTGTTATCCGGCATACGTGCTACCAACCCCAGATCAGACAATGTGCTGAGATGGCGAGACACCCTGGCTTTGGTCATGCTGAGGAAGGCGGCAATGTCCGTTACACGTTGCGGGCGGCCACTTTCGGCCAGGTATTCCAGCAACTTGACGGCCACCACGACGCTGTGGACGGTCGATGATTTCGGACCTTCGCTTTTCGGATTGTCGTTTGTGGAACTCATGATTTCTTGTCCTGCCAGCCAGGCTCCGCGATTAGCTGTATTTGATTTTACAGGGTTTTGCCACGAAATATCGTATTGCGAGACAGCTTATTGCTTAACGCTACTGCGATAGTCAGACTGTTTCGCAAAATCAGAACCAACATTGCGGAGAGCAAGATGAAACTTGGCACAATCCGTCTGGACGGCAAAGAGACCGTTATCGGCAGAGTGGACGACGAGCATGCTGTGGCATTGGCAGCCGCTACGATGGAAGACCTGATAGCGGGAGGCGACGCAGCGCTTGAAGATGCGCAAAAAGCGATCGAAACCGCCGCCGCCGGCAATCTGCCATTGGTTGGACTGGAAGAGGCCGACTGGCTCGCGCCAAACCCACGGGCATCGAAAATACTCGGCTGTGCCGTCAACAATAACAACCTGAACAAGGTTGCCTACCGGCCGATGAAAAGCCCGATGTTTTTCACCAAGGGTCGTTCGGCACTGACCGGTTACGACAAGCCCATTCGTATCCTGGCGCGTCACGGCCGCACAATTCCGGAGCCTGAGCCCGTTGTTGTATTCAAAAAAGAGGCGAAGGATGTCGCCCCGGAAAATATTCTCGATTATGTTTTCGGCTATACGATTACCAACGATTGCACGGCCAGCGGCATCAAGTTCGGCGAGGACTCCATCGCTCTTAATCAAAAGGCTGACCTGATATTTCCGCACCACATGGAATGGCGGCATCGTTTCGAAGATGACAATTACATTTACTTCATTTACCACGCGCGCTCAAAAGCGGCTGACACTTTCGCTGCCATGGGCCAGTGGATAACAACCGCTGATGAGATAGATGATCCGAACAATATGCGCGTGCGCGGGTACATTGACGGTGAGCTCTATGCCGATGACAACACGTCGAACTATTTCTTTCCTGTCGAGCAGGTGCTTGCCGAGGCCAGCATCTGGTTCACTATGGAATTGGGCGACTGTGTACATTGCGGCACGGCAGTCAAAGGAAATGACAAATATCCGCGCGGCAATCTGAGCGTCGATATGCGCCAGTTCAGCGTTTCTGAAATCGAGATCGACGGACTTGGCAAGCTCAGAAACCCGATAGAGGCTGAACCTGCACCCTGATGCAGGGTGTGACTCATCGCTTCCCTATCAGTGCCTGACTCGCGTTGAGTTTGTGCCACCGTGGAGAATCGCGGCGAGACGCCGCTCCCACAGGAAAGGCGCAGAATCCGTGGGAGCGGCGTCTCGCCGCGATTGCGCGATACCCACTCCTTGCTTGAATTTATGGAACGGCAGCGGGTATAAAAGAATTTTCCACAGTAGCGCCGGGAGTATTACCGCGTGAATTTCCTCGAGGCTTTCTACACAGAGTTCGTGCCGTTCTTCCTGTTTACGGTCATGATGGCCATGGGCCTTGCACTAAAAATGCAGGATCTAAAGCAAGTGCTGGCTAAACCAAAAGCTATTATCGCCGGATTGTCAGCACAGATATTGTTGCTCCCTGCGATCACTATCGGGCTTGGATTTCTCTTTTCCAGTCCACCCATCATTGCGGCAGGTGCAATCATCCTCGCCGCATGTCCCGGTGGCGTCACTTCGAACGCCTATGCGTTCTCGGCTCGCGCAGACATTGCGCTTTCCGTCGGCCTGACGACAATCGCCAGCATGGTGACGGTTTTTTCAATTCCCTATTTGACGCTTTTTGCCCTGGACCTGCATCTTGACCGATCCGAGATGCCGGCCTTGTCAGCCTTGCAGATGACCTGGACACTGGCGCAATTCACTATTATTCCCGTGACCCTGGGAATGATATTCCGGGCCTGGCAACCCGGTCTTGCGAAAAAGTTGATCGAGCCGCTGCGCATAATCACACTAATCGCGCTTATCCTGATCGCCCTCATCGGTACTGTGAATGCCTGGGACACTATCGTCGCGAATATCTGGACTGCAGGGATATTGATGGCAACGATCAACATCGTTGCGATGTCGCTGGGCTATGGGCTGGCAAATTTATTACGCCTGCCCTTCAAGCAGATGGCGAGCATAACTTTTGAGGTTGGTGTGCAAAACCTTTCGATGGCGCTTTTTGTATGCCTGACATTTCTGAAGTCACCGGAACTTGCTGTGGCAACGTTCGTTTACGCGCTGTTTATGAAAGTCACGGCGCTATCGTTTGTCTGGTATGTGCGCAAGAAGCTCGCTGAATCGGTAGCAGGCGTTTAAATAATGTCGAACCTGGCGACCGTACAACCGACCGCAAAAATCGGTAATTCCACGGTGAAAAACTGCAGATCTCCCTGCCCTTTCGCTGCGGCAGCGGCCGCTATGAAAGTCCTGATCTCAAAACCGCCCTGTCCACCATCACGATAAATTTCTTCATCCGTATATGAAAGCAACGCGTCTTTGTCGTTGCGCATCAATCGATCAAGAAAATCCCTGTCCCACGCTTCATTTATTTTTCCGGAGTCCGGGGTTGCCGGCCAGTGCGAGATTCCGCCCGTGCCAACGACGGCAATTTTCTCCGGCACAGCATCACAGGCCCGCCGTAAGGCTTCACCGAATTCCCAGACCCTGTGCAGCGGCGTCAATGGTGGCCCCTGGCAATTGATATTGACCGGAATTATCGGCAAGTCGTAATTCGGTGTGAGGAAATTCAGCGGCACCATGATGCCATGGTCAAATTTCCACTCTTCCGCATACGCGGTATCGACAGATTGTAAAACTTCCCGCGTCAGCCTGCGGCCAAGATCCGGCGCGCCAGGAATTCTCGTCCGCTCAATTTTTAACCATTCCGGGTCTTCGATCGGGCCTTCGTAATATTCGCCCATGCCGATACAGTAGGCGGGCATATTATTCATAAAGAAATTACCGAAATGCTCGGCCGCGATGACAACTAACGCCTCCGCGCCGGAAGCCTCGATTTCCTGGCGCTGCACATCGAGCTTCGCGTAAAACTCGTCTCGTTTTGCGGTGTTTTCGACCAGGTGTGCTCGCCCGGTAATTCCGGGCGCATGACTCAGGACACCTGAATAAACCAGGCTCATCGGTGTGCCTCTTCTTCGGTGAAGCTGGCTCCGCCACCGATCATCGTATAAACGCCGGCGCGTACAGGGCCATGTTTGTCGATACCCGCACGCATCAGGTCAAGGTAGTCAAACCACTCGATGCCAAGGAAGGCGGCAAAATGCATCAGTATCTGGCCGTTTACTCCCAGCACGTACAAAAGACCGATATCGCCTTCACGTAATGCCCCACTTTCTTCATCCGTCAGGTCATACTCGCTGAGAATACTCTCCAGGTCATCGTGGTATTTATTTTGTGCAACTTCTTCACGATTTAGCACGTAAAGAAATTTTTGCAGGTGATAAAGACTCATGCTGTGCCTATTTTTGGTACCCGGTGAGAACCCAGCGCAATACAAACGTTTTTCGTTTCCATGTAAAACTCGAAACTGTAGTCACCACCATCGCGGCCTATGCCGCTGGCTTTCATACCACCAAAGGGTGCCGGCAGGTGGCGATTATTCTCGGAGTTGACCCAGATCATACCGACATCCAGCGCCTGGGCCAGCCTGTGGCCCCTGCCAAGGTCAGACGTCCAGACATATCCAGCAAGACCGTACTCAATATTGTTCGCTATCTTGATAGCTTCGGCCTCGTCATTAAAGGAAATCGCTGTCAGCACAGGTCCGAAAATTTCTTCCTGGGCTATTCTCATGTCACTGTTGGCCCCGACAAACAACGTTGGCTCTACATAGTTGCCCGCGCCCTCGACAGCCTTGCCACCGGCCGCAATTTTCGCACCGTCTTCAGTGGCAATAGCGAAATAACTGCAGACCTTTTCCATGTGCCGGGGATGAATCAGTGGCCCTATCTCCGTTGCCGGATCCAGGGGATGACCAACTCGCAAATGGCCGACCCGCTCCTGCAATCGTGCCAGGAATTCGTCCTGGACAGATTCCTGAATCAGTAATCGACTGGAGGATGTGCAGCGCTCGCCATTCAGGCTGTAGATCATGAAAACGACAGCATCCAGTGCTCGATCCAGGTCCGCATCAGCGAAAACAATGACGGGGTTCTTCCCGCCAAGCTCAAAATGAACGCGTTTCAGTGTCGCCGCACCCTGGCGCATGATGTGGCTGCCGGTCATCGACTCACCAACAAATGCGACTGCCTTGATTGCCGGATGTTCCGTAAGCGCCTTTCCTGCGTCTTCGCCAATGCCCTGGACGCAATTAAGAACACCATCAGGCAATCCCGCATCATGGGCAATCTCGGCCAGCATCATCGCTGTATACGGCGACCATTCAGCAGGTTTGTGCACAACTGTGCAGCCAGCCGCCAACGCCGGCGCTATCTTCCATGTTGAAAGCATGAACGGTGTGTTCCAGGGCGTTATTACGCCAACCGGACCAATTGGCTGCCGCATCGTGTAGTTGATATGTTCTTCGGCAGGCAGCGACTGTCCATCCCGGGCACCGGGCGCCATATCAGCGAAGAACCTGAAATTCGCGGCACCACGGATTGCAGCTTTACCCATGAAGCGCATCGCCTGTCCGGAGTCATAACTTTCGACGAGCGCAATGTCTCTTGCTTTGGCTTCGATGCCATCAGCTATATTGTGCAGGATTCTTTTTCGTTCTTTGCCCGGTGTGTTTTTCCACTGGTCGAATGCAGCGGCCGCTGCATTACAGGCGATGTCGATATCATCCGCATTAGCGGCAGCAACTTCGCCGATAACACTATTATCAATCGGCGTTGAGTTTTCAAACACCGCTCCCGATGTACCTGCGTCGACTTTGCCATTTATAAAATGTGGCAGGACGCCGCTGCGAAATCGTTGCAGCAATTTCTCGGCATCTTGCAGGTTTTTGTTTAATTCTGAGGTCATTTGATTCCTTTTGCGCCGAACTCTTGCGGTTAGTTGGCGCGTTTCGCGAGATAATCACGCAGATTATTTTTCTTCCAGCGAAGTTCCGGATCGATCTCCTGCATTTCGAATGAAATCGCCAGGGGAGACGAGGACGAGATTGGCTCCAAAAAGTCACAAAGCGCTTTGAATATCTTTTCTCCGGCGGCCTGGCGCACATCCAGCGGACGACCATGAGCAATACGCAATACAACGTGCACGAAACCGTTGTCCGGATGGTTGTCTGCGATCTGGTAGTCCGTCCGGCTGACTGCACGCGTACGTAAACCAGCTAACGGAAATACTTCGACCGTTGCCGCCGTTTCATGGAGCACATCAATCAACCCCTCAATGTGCAGCATGGTCGCCAGGTTTTCCGAATATTCGATAATTTGATGAGGCATCGTTGTCGCTCGTTGCTTGATTGAATAAATTTAACATGTTAAGTATACTGCCCCCACAATAGACGTCAAGCTCATAACCTGCAGGATCCAAACCAATGTCAGATCTGGAAAGACTCAAAGGCTCTATTCCGCCGATCGTCACGCCGTTTCGCAATGGTGATGTAGATTTTGACGCATATGCGGGATTGGTCGATTTTCAGATCACCGAAGGCTCGCACGGCGTATTAGTCAATGGCACGACAGCGGAGCCGTCGACGTTAACGATCTCAGAACGAAATCGTCTCGTAGATATCGCGGTTGAATCTGCGAATGGCAAAGTACCGGTCGTTGCAGCAACCGGCTCGCAATCGCTGGCCGAAACCGAAGTGTTGACCGAGCATGCAGTGCAAGCGGGCGTAGATGCATTACTGATCGTAACGCCCTACTACATCAGGCCACCGCAACGGGGACTCATCGAATACTACCTGTCACTGGCCAGCCAGCATGAAACTCCCTGGATGATTTATCACATTCCCGGACGAACTGCGGTGAGTGTCACCCTCGATACGATGTGCGAGTTACGGGAAAAGTCCGCACATTTTGTTGGCATGAAGCACGCGGTTAATGACCTTGGTTTCGTAACCGAGTGCTTCGCCGCACTTGGCAATGATTTCAAGGTCTTCGTAGGGCTGGAGGAGTTGTCATTTCCCATGATGACGATTGGTGCCTGCGGCCTGATGAATGCGGTGGGCAATTTGCGACCCGGAGTTCTGTCAAAAATGTGCGAAGCCGTGTGGCAAAGCGATTTGCAGAGTGGTCGTGACTTGCACCAGAGATTGCTGGAGATAAACCAGGCGGTGTTTTATGACACTAACCCGATTCCCATTAAATACATGATGAAGAAGCTTGGCATCATGCCGACGAATGAACATCGCCTGCCAATGTTGCCCGCGACCTCTGAGCTGGAGAAAAAACTGGATGGCGTGCTCGAACGAGCCGGCTTGCTGAAAGGTACTATCGAATGAAGTTCCTGAGTTTCGTTAACAGTGGTAAACAAAGCTTCGGTGCAGTCACTGATGCGGGTCTCATCGATCTGGGTGTATTACACCCGGAACTCAGTGACCTGCGGCACGCAATTCAGACTGACCGCCTCGGCGACCTGGCAACTGAGGCAATGAATGCCGGCGCCAGTCTTGCCGTGGCGGATGTCGAACTGCTGCCGACGATTCCGAATCCGGAAAAAATTATCTGCATCGGCGTGAATTATGCGAAGCGCAACGCCGAGTACAAGGATGGTTCAGAGGCACCGAAATACCCAAGCGTATTCATGCGTTCGCGCGACTCGCTGGTGGGTCATGAGCAGGACATCATGGATCCTCCGGAATCCGATCAGCTCGATTATGAAGGCGAGATCGTAATAGTCATTGGCAAAGCGGGCCGTCGCATTGCAGAAGACAAGGCGCATGAGCATATTGCCGGCCTGACGATTATGAACGAAGGGTCGGTCCGGGATTACCTGCGCCACGCGAAATTCAATGTCACCCAGGGCAAGAATTTTGAACGTTCCGGCTCGCTCGGACCCTGGCTGGTCACGCCGGACGAGCTCGATCCGATGACTGAATTGCGCGTCATGACCCGTATAAATGGTGAAGAACGCCAGAACGATACAACCAGCAACCTGATGTTTCCGTTTCGCTACCTGATCAGTTATTTGTCTTCGTTTTATCGGCTGCAGCCGGGAGACATTATTGCCACTGGCACACCAAATGGCGCAGGTGCCCGCTTCGATCCACCGAAGTATCTCAGGCCGGGTGACGTTGTTGAGGTCGAAGTGCCAGGCATCGGTATTCTGCATAATACTGTTGTGACCGAGTCTGCCTGACTTGGGCGAGCAAACCGAACCCATGCGGGACTTTCACCATTCCCTGCCAATGGAACTCCTGAAAGCGCGGGAGGCTGCTATGGCGCGTTTTCGCCCGATGCTTCGGCAGCACGAACTGACGGAGCAGCAATGGCGCGTCATTCGTGCCTTGGCTGCTTACGAAAATATCGATGCGAGTGAACTGGCACGACGCAGTTTCCTTCTCGCACCAAGCCTGACACGAATTCTGCAGTTTCTGGAAGGCGAAAAACTCGTCAAGCGATCACCGGACAAAAATGATCAACGCAGGTCTGTTTTTGTTCTTACCGCAAAGGGCAGGAAACGTTATGAGCTGGTCGGACCAGACTCTGAAATATTGTATGCGAACATCGAAAAGCAGTTTGGTGCCGACAAACTGGAGTCATTGTATGGACTGTTAGCCGAGTTTTACACGGC